>CANHMN010000028.1 GCA_947461645.1 Chitinophagaceae bacterium
AGGATCAGTTCTCTTGCAGCTATCAGCTGTTCTTCATCCAAAACATTGGCGAGGATTGAAAGTGCCGTTCCACCATTGTTATTCACTTCTTCTGTTATCGCATTTGCACGTTCCTGATTTTGTCCAATAACAATAACGGTTCCTCCCGCATTTGCAATACCACGAACAAAAGACCTTCCAAGCACGCCTGTTCCGCCCGTTACAATAATTACTTTATTTTTCAGTGTAAATAAGTCACTCATTAACGATTATTTTTTAGTTGGTCAAAATAAGGAATCAAACCATATACATTATTGTTGAGCTGTTGCATTTTTTCAGCCAACGCTTTATAGGGTTCATATTTTATATTGTAGATGCCTTTGTTGGAATCTTTATTGGAGTCATCTGCCTTAGCATCATTGGGGTCATTATCCTGGTACCTGAACCAATGCCAGCCTACACAATTTTTTGATGCCAATAGTTTCATGCAGAAGTTCTGATAATGTATTCCGCGATCTTCCTGTGTTTTTACAATCCATCCCGCTCCACTCAAATTAGACATTCCCGATTCCTCTGCTTTGGTGTAAAACTCTGTAATAAAAAAAGGTTTGCTGCTCCACTTAGCCCATTCTTCCATGTGGTCTTGCTTTGGTTCCCAAAAACCATAATAGTTGATGGAGATGATGTCGACATAGGCTTCAGCTACTTGAAAAATGTACCTGTTGTTTTTAGCGTTGGAGTGAATTCTGCTGCCAATGTACAAATGATTAGGGTCGTATTTTTTGATCGACTTGCTTACTGTTTCATAATATTTTTTCGCAAAAAGCGCAATGAAAGATTCTTTTTGATCAGAGTTCAATGTGCTGAAATCTGTATCTGCTGGATAAGAAGCAAGTAATGTTTGATAGGCTTTGTCGTCAGTATTTTTATTGTTGATAATCTCCTTCAGTTCGCCCATTGTGAATGGCAATTCGTTGTCAGAAAAATGTCCCAACAAATTGGGGTCGTTTTTGAGGTATGCAATTGTAGAAGCACGGCTGTCGCAATAAGAAGAAAAGTCTTCATCCAGAATGAAAGATAAAATTGAATTGTTTTTCCTTTCAGGATGTTCTTTTTTGATTTTGGAAGCATATCCGCTAAGCAAATTCAGTTGAGTTGTATATGCTATTGGGTGTGTTGTTGATTTGTTGAATGCGATAATAGTAGCTGTATCACTCCAGCATCCGGCTGTATTAAAACCCATGCCCTGGATTTGTGTAATAGTTTTATCTGCCCAATCCATTATACTGTTGAATGATGAAGGCACTTCATTCGGTTTGTTTAACCTAATTCCGTTTACTGCCTTGACGCAGAATTCTTTTCCTTGCGGATCAACGACCCACCATCTGTCTCCAACTTTTTGAGTATGAAAAAAACCTGTTTTATTTAAACTGCTACCTGCCCCACCATATTTGTCTGTGGTTGTCTGTTGAACCGCATAGAAGCCCTTTACCATATTTACCGTAGTAGCATAGTAGTCTTTCCACTCGGAATAATGTACTTGTTTGTTTTCATCTTTGCTCCAAACCTTAGCTTGAATGAGCATACCATTTTGATCAGTCGACTGAGCCTGTGCACAAGAAGGCAAAACAAAAAACGACAACACAATTATCGCACTTAAAGCAGGTATTTTTAGAGCATTGGTCATTTCGTATATTCCTGAATATTTTTATTGAACAACTATGGTGAATTCTTTCACAATAGTTTTTTCATAATTAAGTCTTTTGTAGGCCGCTACAAATGTTGCTTTGTAGGTTCCCGGTGTTGAATATTTATATTTAAAAGAAGTCAATGGATTTTGTACAATGTTTTTAATTGAAATGGGCAAATCCGGATTTACGGCACTTGGATTCAACGGGCGAGTAATATACCAGTAGGTTGAAGGAACAGGTGCTGTGGTAGAATTGGTACATTTCAAATAAGTAGAAGATGTTGTCCATCTTGGTAAATTGTCTCCAAACTGAACACCGGTAAAATTACCCGATGAAATTTGATTGGAATCGATTACTGTTGCATTGGCTACACCACCTGATGAGAAAGTATTGTACATAGCAAGTTTATTAATGCTGTACAATACAGATGTAGGTGCAATATTGTTGTACTTAAATGCTAAGTAAAATGGACGGCCTGCAGAAACGCTGTCAGTGATATCTACAAAATCAGCAGACGTGGCGCCTGATGGATAAAACAATCCAAGCGTTGCCGTAGTATCAGGGAAAACAAACTTGTTGGTCATTCTTTTCCAGTGTGCATTGGCAACATTTGCAGAATCGTAGTTGCCATTAAAATCGTCAGAAATCATAACATCAAGTAACGTATCCGGAGCAGAAATGGTTACACGGGTTTCGAATTTCATGATCAGGTTTCCTCCTTCTAACACGGTTCTGTCTCTGTGTATATATTCGTGCCCCACTTCTCCGGAATAAAAGCTTATAAAATCCGGATTTTCAAACAAGTTGAATTGGGCTGTATCGCCTGCGGCAATATTACTTTGCAACAAAGTGGCATCAAAAGAACCATCTTCATTAACGTAGCCGGGAACGTCTTTTTTGCAGGAGCTTAGGATAAACACTGCTGCCATTACCCATAAAGCGATTTGTCTTTTCATTATCTAAACAATTTTTTTATATTAACAATTTATCAGTATTTCGTTATTACCATCCGGGGTTTTGAGTGATCAGTGAGTTGACTGAAAGTTCAGAACTTGGGATTGGTAATAAAGTGTCTCTCAATTTCACATTGAAATAACCTCCTAAAAATCTGTTCTTGTTGGTAGCCGTAGCTGTACTGTTTGCAATGGCGCTCTTGGTAAAATCCATTCTTGCATTGAAAATGCCCCAGCGTATCAAATCAAATTTTCTCAAAGCCTCAAAGCAAAGCTCTCTTGCTCTTTCATCCTGAATAAATTTGCGCATCGATTCTTGCGTTGATACACGAAAAGCAAACAAGTCAAGTGTTTTAGCTCTTTGTCTAACCTGATTAATGTATCCGATAGCAATGTCATTTGGTCCATTCACTTCATTCTCTGCTTCAGCAGCCATCAACAATACATCTGCATACCTCAAAACCGGAAAATTGGTTGGACCCCAATCTCTTTGCTTTGGAGAAAACACTTCATAATCTCTTTTCCATTTTCCACAGTCTCTTTCAAAAGTGTACGTTCCGGTAGAATACGGCGTTATTTCCCTAGGATTACCACTTGATACACCACCAAAATTATACGTGAATTCAGGCATGTTCCAGTTTCTCCTTAACGTATCTGTTGCAGAAGAATAACCGTTATATATATTATACAGTACTCCACTTGGAACGTATGATCCATAACCATAAACGGCATTTGGATCAGAGCCAGTATAGCGCATGGCCAGCTGGCAAGCGAATCTGCTTCCTGGTGGAACAGCGCCTTGCGGCGTATTGTTGCCATAGAATTCTATTTCCCACATGCTCTCTCTGTAAGTATTGTCATAAGCATCCATCGAGTGGTTGATGAAAACCTGTTCGTAAGAAGGATTTAAGCTGTGCTGACCGGAATTGATAACTTTTAAAGCATATGTTCTTGCAGAATCAAATGCAGGTAAGCCCAACATCAACGGACGACCACCCATTTTTAAATATACTCTTGCAAGCATCCCTTGCACAACAGTTTTGGTAACCCTCGATCCAGAATTTACAGCATTAGCTTCTTTTACAAGACCTTCCGCTGTTTTCATGTCTTCTACAATTTTGTTGTAAACATCAATAGAAGAATTTCTTGGATAATTTAAGTTGTTGGCGTCTTTGGTTGGTGTTAAAATCAAAGGCACATCACCATAACGTGTTACCAATTGAAAATAATTGAATGCTCTTAAAAACAAGGCCTCTCCTTTGATATTGTTTTTGATGGAAGCGGCAACAGGTGATGCATCAAGATTCGATAAAAGCAGATTGGCTCTTCCGATACCCTGGTACAATGCCGTCCAGCAGTCGGAATAAATTTTGGTTGATGACTGACAATCATATAGACTGGGAACCGTATTGTTATTGTTTCTGTTGTTGTAATGGGCCTCATCGTTTCCCATTTCCAATTCTATCGGAATGTTTCTTCCATAAGTTCCATCTTGTGCAAGGGAACTGTAGATGCCCGACAAGGCCGCATTCAAATCCGCTTCGGTTTTGAAATACTGGTCTGTTGTTAAAAAATCCTGCGGCTTTGTATCAAGAATTTTATTGCAGGAGAACAACACGATGGTACTTGCAAGTATAGCTCCGATAGATGTTACACTAATTTTCATTTCGCAATCGTTTTGATGATTTTATTGATAAGGTTTTCGAAATGGATTTAAAAGTTGAGGTTCAATCCTATTGTAGTTGTTTTTGCTCTTGGATACACAGAATAGTCAAATCCAGGTGTAAGTGCAGAATTATAAACAGACACTTCAGGATCAACGCCGGTATATTTAGTCCAAGTAATCAAATTCTGTGCAGACATATAAAATCTAAGCGATTTGATTTTAGCTTTCTTCATCAGCGCTGAAGGCATTTCATATCCAAGCTGAATGGTTTTCAATCTTAGGTAAGAACCATCTTCAATCACCCTTGATGAATATTGTCTGTCACCGTCGCCCTTTGCAACAAACATGATGTTGTTTTGGTTTTCCGGTGTCCAACGATCAAGCACAGACGCAAATTGATTTTGCAATGACCTTCCTGAGTTGCCTTCAAATACCAATCTGTTCGCATTCAACAAATCGTTTCCGTAAGAAAACTGGAAGAAAAAGTTAAGATCGAAGTTTTTGTATTTTAAATTATTGCTGAACCCACCGATGAAATCAGGATTGGCGTCGCCAATGATGGTTTTGTCGTCATCTGTTATTACGCGGTCTCCGTTCAGATCACGGTACTTAATATGTCCTGGTTGTATTCTTGTACTGTACACAGAGGTGTTGGATGTTACGTTTGGCTTCAAGGTATATACTCCGGCACCACTGATATCAAAATCGGAATACTGATAGTTTCCATCCCATATCAAACCATAAAACAAACCAAGAGGCTGACCAACTTTAGCCATGTAAGCAGGCAATCCACGCCACTGGTTGTCCCAGTTAATCAAAGAGAGTTGTGATTCCTGACCTCCATTCAATGCCAGTACTTTATTTCTGTTGAAGGCGATATTGAAAGAAGTTGACCAGGTGAAGTCATCCTTTTCAATGTTCTTGGTGGTGAAGGAGAACTCAAGTCCTTTGTTTTCAACCTTACCAATGTTTTTATAGGAAGAAGTAAACCCCGAAGAAGGAGGAAGCAATGCATTCAGCAACAAATCAAATGTTACTTTCCTGTACACATCTGCAGTGATGTTAACTCTGTCGTCGAAAAGATTCAAATCCATTCCCAAATTGGTCTGTGCGGTAGTTTCCCATTTCAAATCTGCATTACCCAGAGAAGCAGGCACAACCGTATTGTTAGTTGGATTATTATCGAAAGGATAGGCAAGCGTAAGATCTGTTTTTAAAGATGGTAAAAATGCAAAATCATCCACCCTGTTGTTTCCTGTCATTCCATAGCCAGCTCTGATTTTGGCATCCTTGATGAAATCGATTTTCTTCATGAATTTCTCTTTGCTCAACCTCCAGGCAAAACTTCCCGAAGGAAAATAACCCCATTTGTTGTTGTCGGAGAATTTCGATGAACCATCAGCTCTCATCGAAACAGTGAAAAGGTATTTGGAATCAAAGTTGTAGTTGGTACGCGCAAGGAAAGATACAAGCGTGTTAGGTGAATTCAAGGAGTACACTTTTGTTGGTACGCCTTCATCCAATCCCGACAAACCTAGTTGTTCGTTGGGCAATTGCGTTGCAGCCATTCCATAAACAGATCTTGAATTGTATTGTACAGTAGCGCCTCCTAATACATCAATGGTATTCTTTTTATTGATTTTTTTGTTGAAGTTTACCGTGTTCTCGTTTACGAAACTGTTTTTGGTGTTGTATATCAACGATCCGTTTACACCGTTCACTCTGCCGGCAGAGGTATAAGGACTTCCGCCTCTTGTTCTTGTGTTATTGAACTCTTCGTTACGGTCAACATCATTTCTGTAGCCGAAGGTAGATTTTAGGGTGAGGTTTTTGCTGTACTGGTAATCAATGTTGAAATTACCGGTGATGGCATTCGTAAACCTGTTTCTTACTTCGTAGGTTACAGTTTCTAAAGGATTGAAACGCGAGTCGTTCAGGTCAAGTTCAAATGCAGGATCCAATCCTTCTGAAAGATCAATGGTGCTATCGCCTGATACCGGCCGGTAACCCCATACACTAAACATCAGATTGCTTGTAGATGAACTCGAGCTTGTAAAGGACGGAATGGTGCCGTAAGCTTTAAGTGCACTGTAATTTACGTTAATGCCAATTTTAAGTTTGTCACTAACTGCATTGTCTAAACGAAAACGACCCTGATACCTGTCGTAACCCGAAAACTTCACAATCCCTTCCTGATTTAGTGCAGAGCCGGAAATAGAAAATGTATTTTTTCCGTTTCCGCCGCGTATGGCAATTTCATGATTTACCATTTTTGAATTTCTGAACACTCGGTCTTGCCAGTCTACACCTTTTATATTTCTGTAATTTTCGAATGTTCTTCCATTAGACAAATAAGTAGATTTGGTGTTGGAAGAATCATATTCAAACTGATAACGCACGAATTCATAGGGACTCAACAGATCCATTTTTTTAATGATGCTGTTGCTGGCATAATAAGCGTTGTAAGATATTTCAGTTGGTCCAGCTTTTCCTTTTTTGGTGGTGATGATGATTACACCATTTGCGCCTCTTGCTCCGTAAATAGCTGTTGCAGATGCATCTTTCAACACCTCGATAGATTCTATTTCCGAAACGTTGATGGCATTGTTGTTCGCGCCTTCAACCGGAAAGCCATCTATCACATACAATGGTGTATTCTCTTGTGTGATGGAATTGTTTCCTCTTATCACGATTGAAACCGGTGAACCGGGCTGACCATCGCTCGAAACTACCTGCACGCCTGCAGCTCTTCCACCCAATGCTTCTTCAAAACTTCTTACAGGCGCTTTCGATAAATCTTTGATGTTGAGTTTTTCAACAGCCCCGGTCAAGTCTTTCCTTCTTGAGGATCCGTAACCAACTACCACAACCGCATCTAAACTGCTTTGCTTCGATTGCAAAACAACACTGCCGGCATTGTTTCCTTTAACAGTTACCTCTTGGTTAACATAATTTACATACGATAATTTCAAAACCGTTTTTTCAGCAACAGGGACATTAATGCTAAAATTTCCTTCATCATTTGTTGTTGATGAAATGGTTTTAGACCCCTTCAGCTGAATGGTCACTCCAGCCAGTGGTTTTGACTCTTCGCCATATACTTTACCCGTGATGGTTTTGGTTTGAGCAAAGGAAGCGATGGCCGTTGTTGTTAATACGGCTAATAGAATAAGCAATCGTTTACGCATAATAGTCCGATGGTTTATTTTTTAATTATTTAATGAAAGTAGTTTCACTCAACTGCTTTCCGGTTTTTGAGTCTGTAAACTCAATGATATACATACCTGATGGCAACTTGCTGCAATCAATATTCTGTTGATTACCTAAAACCAATTGGTTGTCCATCACTTTTTGTCCTTTTATATTTCTAATGATAGCAGCTACCGGCAACTTTGTATTTAACGGCACCGTTACAGTTAACTTGTCTTTAACCGGATTAGGGAATACGCTGATTTCTGAAGCTGTTGAAAAGTCTAATTTTCTAATTTCAGAATAAGAGAATTGTCCGTTCTGGTCAATAAGTTTCAAGCGGTAATAGTTTGCAGCTGAAACTGGTTTGATATCGTAAAAAGAATAACGGTTGAAAAGCGTTGAATTGAGATTGGTAGCAACATTTCCGATGGTAACAAAACGACTTCCGTCAACTGAATGCTCCACATCAAACCTGCTGCTGTTGATTTCTCTGTTGGTTGACCATTGCAGAAGTGCCTGACCGTTTTTATCAACCACATCAAATTGAATGATATTTACAGGAACAGTTCCCACGCCGGGACCTTCATATACTCCTCTGTTTGGTGCAGTTGCGGGCAAATTGGTTCCATACAAATCTTTTCCGCCGTTGTTGCTGATGATTTTTCCTGAAGCTAATGCAGGAGAAGCAGGCTGTAGTTTATAACCCGAAAGACTCGCAATTCCGAGTGTTGCTGATCCCGGATTGATCAGCAATGGATTCGAGATAAGTTTGGCAGGGTCGGTAGTTGGTTCTGATGAGGGATGATTACCATAAAACACATTGTTCGAAAATGTACGTGTTTGTACGCCAGTTCCATTTCCATAGGAATAGCTTGCTGATCCACTTAGATTATAAATGATATTGTTGTAAAAATTGTATTTGTGGTTGTTGTTATCGTTTTCAACAATGATGCTTGGACTTAGTCCCGATCTGATATAAAATACATTGTTGTATATCTCATTTCCTGCGGAAGCATAATTAAAAAATACCAATCTTCCCTTGTCGTTCTGACTGACACAATATCTCAACGTACATCCTGTGTCTTGAACATCAGGAATACCTGTTGTATTGTTGGCTGAACCTCTGGTGTTACATCCCCAGTAAATACCTTCAGAATTATCATGACTGTAACTGTATTGGAAGATAATTCCAATGCTTCCAAAATCAGGGTCGTACATACAACCATCAATACTTCCGGGATCTACATTCTGTGTTGTGGAGCGATTGAAATAACCTTCATTATATTGAAACACCGTTCCTTTGGCGCGCGCGGTAAACATGGTGTTGCCCGTGGTACCCAATGCTGTTTCATAACAAACATTTTTTTCTATTAACCCGGTTTCATCCGTGCAACGGATAATCATTGCATTCTTACCAATGTGATGGATCGTGCTGTTGCTTACTTTAACATTGCTGTATCTTCTGTCGTACCAACTGGTGTACTCGGTTCCACCTGGATAGTAAACATTCCATTCATTGTCCAATGCAATTCCAATGTTCTCACAATAATTTACACTACAACTGTCTATCAAAATATCATTGAATCTTGATTTGGAAGAAGTTTGTTCCGTATTGCCCAATACGGTAAAATAAATACCTCCCGTTCTTTTAGGAATAGCTCCGTTCACTGTAGAGGAACCGCTGCCCAATTGTCCTTTGATGTGATGCACATTTAGGTTTTTAAGATAAATGTGGTTAGCAGTTCCGAAATTATCCAAAGCAACCATCACGCCTCTTCTGTCGGCACCAAGTGGATTAGGGTTGGTTCCTGTTGTACTGTAAAGCCCAACAAAAAAATCGCTGTCAACAGGTCCGTTGGGTGAGTTGGTTATTTCGAGGTTGTTGATTTCAATGTATTGCTGGTTGTACAAATAAACAACCGCTTCGCCGGTTATACCATTTCCTGCTAAAATCGGATTGGTCCCCGTACCATATTTATCAATTTTTATCGGACTGCCCTGAACGCCTGAGCCATTGAATTTAAGTTTTTGTCCAGTCCAGGTACTGCCGCTTTTCAAATAAATTTCCGTACCGCTTGATAAAGACATGTTGTTCAGCTTTGAAACATTTTTCCATGGACTTGCAAGCGTTCCCGCATTGTTATCGTTTCCTGCAACTGCATCTATATAATACCTGAATACCACCACATTAGAGTTTGTAGCGCCACTTGTACTAACGGGAGCAGAATAGTTAAAGGCCTTATCTATTGTGTATACTCTGTAATAATACGTGGTGTTGGAAGTAAGCTGAACATTGGTATAAGTAGTTGCAGAACCTATGTAAACAACAGTACCGTTTCCAATAGAGTTTCCTGCCTTGTAAACAGCATTCGCAATAGGATTGGGTTCTGCTGAGGGATTAGTCGCATACCTTAAAAGCATGTATCCGCCACCGTCAGTATTGGCAGATGCTCCCCAAGTGATACCCAAAGTTGATGCTGTAGGGTTGGTCACTGTAGCAGCGCCGGGATTGGCAGGTGCTGTTTCGTCGGCAACAGGAGTAGTTTGATTGTCTGCTTTATATACCACAAAATTATCAACGTCTACAACGGCTGAATTAATGCCATCTGCTAAACCAACCAATTTGATGTTTATACCGGCAACTCCATTTGTTGTTGGGGTTGTAGCGCCATTTGTAGTTACCACTTTTGTGAATTTCGTCCAGGAAGCAGGAGTGCCTAAAGTAATGTTTGATTTGTCTCTTGCAGCAGAAGTTCCATCCATGCTAATAAATACAAACGATGCAGTATCAGGTACAGACAGGTTCTGTTTGTAATGAAACTGTATGATATACTTGGTGTTTTGCGAAAAAGCACCGGTAGAAATAATGTTGCTGTTTGTCGTAGTAGATGTATTGGTTGTTGGAATACTTTTTCCTACATTGAGGTACTGCGGTCCGCCATATCCTCCTGTAGCAGTAATTGAACGAATCTGTCCGTTACCACTTGAAACAAAAGACCACTGCGTGGAACTGGTATTGGGGTTTCCTACAGGCAAATTACCCGGCGACTGATTTTCAAAACCCGCATCAATATTGGGATGCGCGCCTATCAATTGTTGTGCACACACATTCATTGCTGCCAGCATAACAAATGCTGAGCCAAGCAAAATTCTTTTGCCGTAGATCATAAAGATAAAATAGGGCGACCTGCAGTTGGTCGCCCGTTATTTTTAAATTATTGAATAATAACTTTCTCGGATTCAAAAACACCATTGCCAATCAATCTCACAAAATAGATTCCCTTTGAAAGGATATTGTTAATGTTAATCTGCTGTGGCGCTGAATTTTCATCCAACATGATTTGTTGTTGCTGAACTAAGGCTCCTCCTGTTCCGATAATTTGAATTTGATACAAGCCCTTTGCCAAGCCTGATGTTTGGAATTTGATTGTATTGTTGACAACAGGGTTGTTCAGCAAAACAAATTTCTTTTTGATTTCATTCTTAATGGTTACAATATTGCTGTAATAAAAACTTCCATCAACTTGTACGAGTTTAATTCTGTAATAAGCGATGTTGTTTTTTGGAGCTGCAGTATTGAAAATATAATCACTTGTTCTGGTGATATTGCGAGCAGACAAGATTCCTATCGCACTGAAAGATCTTCCGTCAACACTTTCTTCAACAACATATAAGGACATTCCGATTTCATTTTCTGTTGTCCAAGTGAGGTTCACTTTGTTGTTTTTCAAGCTTCCCTTGAAAGAAACCAAAGTAACCGGAACTGTTGATGCCGGTTTTAAGCCAAGAGTAAATGTGCCGAAAGTGGAGAGCACTGTTGATTTCGCAGAACCTGACAATGAAGTAGAAGGATTGATAGCTGTAGCTTTTTTAGAAACCCATCTGCTTACGCTGTCAAATGCAACTACAAGCTCGGAAGCTCCTGATGCATTAGGAACAAGGTTGCTATCTACATAAAGTGTTATGGCAGCACTTGCTGTACCTGTTGTTCTGGTAATAGACCAGTAGGTGGTGTCAACAGAAGTCAATGGGGCATTGAACGCCGTTGTAGTATATGCATTATTGTAAAATTCTGCACGGAATGTTGAAGCTGTTGCAGCACTTGGTGTAACAGCAGCCGGACGGTAACGCCCTCCTTTACCTAACGGGAACATATAAGCGCTTGTACCTGCAACGTTTCTAATCATTGGGCCAACAACATAGCTGCTGTCGCTTCCGCCTGTTAGTGTAGCACTTGCTCCCAAAGTAAGCGTATTGGTTGCATCGGTATTGATTTTTCCTTTGGTAAGAATCAATCCAGTATTGATGGTTACAGGAGTTTGAAGAAGTAAGCCTGTAGCTCCGGAAGAATTGATGGTTAGCGTGCCTGAGAAAGTTGTTCCTGCTATCATTGTTTTGGAAACACCAACGCCACTGATGATAAGGTTTTTATAATCTGTTCTTGGCGTAATGTTTTGCGTATTGTTTACGCTGATACCTGAATATTCCACAGTAGAGTTAGCACCTAAAATTAATTTTTCAACTCCCTCAAACTGTAAACCGCCAGCTGTGCTTGATGTTGCTGTACCACTGGAAACCAATCCTACCAATTTCGGGGTAACGATTTTTCCATTGATCAAAACAGTTCCACCATCCCTAACCGTTAGCCATCTGGTTGATAAGGTACCAACCGTTGCACTAGAACCGAGGTCAACTTTGAAAGAATCCACAACAATTGGTGATCCTGAGAATACTACATCAGC
>CANHMN010000029.1 GCA_947461645.1 Chitinophagaceae bacterium
ACTTCGAGTCCTTTTCTGAAAAATCCTCCATGTTGCCACAGGAAAATGTTTTTGGCTGTTTGCTGACTTATGGTACTGGCACCTCTTGTTTTATTGGGATGCTTTTTGTTGTATTTCATGGCTTTTTTGATGGCTTTGATGTCAAACCCATCATGATCGGGAAACAATTGATCTTCGGAAGCCATAACAGCCAACTTGATGTTTGAACCCATTTCATCATAATTGATGTAATCTCTTCGAAGTCCGTTGCCCTCCAAAGCATTAACAGCCTGTGTAATGGTAATTGGTGGATCAATCCATTTGCACCAAATTAGGTATACGAACTGGCCGATAAAGAGGAAAAGCAACAGCTTCTTAAGCAACTTCCCAAAGCTGAATGAATTACTGTTTTTGACCGTTTTTTCTTGATTGACCAATCGTTAAGATTTTTTGGTGTACAGCACTCCCAAGAGCAATGCGATGCCGAAAGCAATGAATAGAATGCCTGATATTTTATTGATGATATTGATGTTTCTGTCGGTGAGTTTGTTTCTCAATTTTCCGGCAAGATTGATTTTGAATATGTCGGCGCCCATGTTCATAAATAGACAAATAGAAAATATCGCCATTCGCTCATCATAGTTGTTGGCAATGGCTTTTGTTGCTGCCGCAAACCAAAGCGCAATTATAGCAGGGTTGAGTGTATTGATTAGGAACCCAGTTAGAAACAATTTTATGTGAGTGGTGCTTGCAATTTTTATTCCGTTGTTCAATTCATCTTTGCTGTGGTATTTTTTTATGAACAGATAAAAAATACCAAGTCCAATTAAAAATATACCGCCTGCTATTCCGATGGGTTTTTTAAAGGAGATGACTTCTCCCAAAAGGCCACCAAAAAAATTAGCTGTTATTACCCAAAGTAAATCGCTCAGCCAAACGCCTGACACAAAGGAAAAGGCACTGGCTATTCCATAATTTATCCTGAGCTTAAGAATAGTGAATACCACTGGACCCACCGAAAAAATCAGTGCCAAACCAAGCAATAATCCAGATATGATGGCATCAGTCATAGTTAAATACTACAGGTTATCAAAGCTGCTGAAGAAAAGCATGCCAGTCTTCGAGCATTTTCCCTTTCAATACTCTTGGAAATTTATGCTGGCCTCCAATTTTTCCTTTGGAAGCCATAAAATCTAAAAATACTTTTTCGCTGAGTACTTGTACTTCAACAGCTTTGAGTGCATGTTTTCTTTCCACTTCATAATCGTCGTTCAGCTGTTTTAATTTCTCGTCGATTAGCGTACTGAATTTTTCAGCATCTATATTATCGTTAGAAGCAATGTACCATTTGTGTGCAAAGAAATTTCCGAACGGGATTCCGGTTACGGTAAATTCAGGTATAGATACATTTTGCTCAGAAGAAACCATTTCAATGGCTTTGTTCATGTTGTCTACACTCAGGTGTTCGCCAACCAAACTTAAAAAGTGTTTAGTTCTGCCTGTAATGACAATCTCATTTCTTTCTTTGTCTATCAGCCTAACGGTATCGCCTATAGCATACCTCCATGCACCGGCGTTTGTGCTTATGAGAATAGCATAGTCTTTGTTTTGTTCAATTTCATGAAGCATGAAGGCTTCTGGTTGATCAATCATGTTGCCTTCACTGTCAAAGTTCTTCTCATCAAATGGAACAAATTCAAAAAAGATATTGTTGTTGATGGCCAGTTGCATGCCTTTGGTTTCCTGTCTGCTTTGGTAGGCGAGGAAGCCTTCACTGGCCAGGTAAGTTTCAATATAGGTAATGGGTTTGCCCATCAGTCTTTCAAACCCTTTTTTGTAGGGTTCCATGGAAACACCACCATGCACATAAAACGCCAGGTTAGGCCACAAATCATGAATACTGTTGAGCTGGTATTTTTCAATTATTTTTTCAATGCAGAGTTGAAGCCACGCAGGAACACCAACGAGGAAACCAATATCCCATGAAGGGGCATTTTCTACTATTTCATCAATTTTTTTGGCCCAGTCTTTTTCTTTGGCAATCTTTTTACCGGGCTTGTACAAGCCAAGACCCTGAAACCAGAATGGAATGTTTTTTTGCTGAATGCCGCTTAAGTCGCCTGCAAAAAAAGTAGGTCCTTTTTGCAGTTGCGTGCTTCCACCCAGCATTAGCCAACCTTTGCCAATAGCGCTCTTGGGCACATTTTCGTATCTGGCCAAACTGATTAACTGACGAATACTCGTAAGGGTATTGCTTTTGATAAGTTCTCGGGTTATGGGAATGTATTTGCTGGCCGCTTCGCTTGTTCCGCTGCTCAAGGCAAAATATTTAATTACTCCCGGCCAACACACATCAGGTGTTCCTTCCAGGGTTTTATACCACCATTCCTGGTATATTTTGTCGTAATTAAATGCAGGTACTATTTGCTGAAATTTTTTACCTGGATGTTTGCTAAGCAGGATCTCATCGTACAGGTATTTTTGTCCAAACTCTGTAAACCGAGCTTTTTTCAACAACTTTTTCAAAACCCTAAGTTGTTGTCTGCGTACATCACTCACCGGAATGTTCAAAGCTTTGGCAAGGTAAACTGGTAATTTGATGTCGAATAAAGCCATTTATTAATTTGTTCCTTTATCGCAAATATAAATTAATGAATCGCTTTTACCTCAATTATCGGGTAGCAATGTTAAAATGCATCTATTTACTTCCCAACCTCAATCGTCTCTTTGACAAAAATGAAGTAGGTTTGCCCCCTGAAAAAACAGCGCGCTTCCTTAATTTTACAAACCTAAAATAAACGCAATGAAGAAACTATTACTCTCATTGGTGTTGTTGGTTTCCATCAACACCGTTAAGGCCGACGAAGGCATGTGGTTGCCTATGCTATTGGGCAAACAGGTTTACGACAACATGGTTAAAAAAGGATTGAAGCTTACCAAAGAGCAGCTTTACTCCATCAACAAATCTTCTTTGAAAGATGCCATCATTATTTTCGGAAGAGGTTGTACTGGCGAAATTGTAAGCAATCAGGGTTTGATTTTTACCAACCATCACTGCGGTTATGATGCCATTGCCTCTGCCAGCAGCGTTCAAAACAATTACCTGCGCGACGGTTTTTACGCCTTTAACAAAGACCAGGAAATCAAAACAGAACTTACCGTTCAGTTCTTGTTGAGGATTGAAGATGTTACCAAGCAAGTTCAGGACAAAGTAAAAGGTATTGAAGACTGGACTGAGCGTACCAAAAAATTACAGGATGCTTACAAGAGCATCACAGAAAAAGTAGCAGACAAAGAAAACGGTATTTCAGGAAGAATTTACAGCATGTTCAAAGACAACCAATATATCATGTATGTTTACCAAACATACAAAGATGTTCGTTTGGTGGGAACTCCTCCGGAGAGCATTGGAAAGTTTGGTGGAGATACCGACAATTGGGAGTGGCCAAGACATACAGGAGATTTCTCTGTTTTCAGGGTGTATGCCTCTAAGGATGGTAAGCCTGCAGAATACAACAAGGACAATCAACCACTGAAGCCTAAACACTTTTTGCCGGTAAGCATCAAGGGTATCAAAGACGGTGACTATGCTATGATTTATGGCTATCCAGGAAGCACTAACCGTTATGAAACCAGTTATGGAATCAAACTGAAAAATGACATTGAAAATCCATCATTGGTTGCTTTAAGAGACATGCGTTTGAAATATATGCATGAGCAAATGGTAAAAGATCCTGCAGTGAAACTGAAGCTTGCTTCTGATTATGCAGGAATCGCTAACTACTGGAAGTTTTTTGACGGAGAAACAAAGCAGTTAATCAAATTCAATACCTACGAGCAAAAACAGAAATACGAAAACGATTTCCAGAAGTGGTCTGTTGAATGGGCTAAAAATAAAGGAAACAGAGAGTTCATGGGAGTGATGGGAGATTATCAAACCAATTATGAAACCTGGACACCTTATGCCAAACACCGCGTTTATTTGCGTGAAGGAATTTTGGGCTCGCCATTATCTGCTTTTGCATCTTCGCTTGTTCCTTTGGAAATGGCACTTTCTAAAGGAGATGCCAATAGCGCAGAAGTTAAAAAAGCTCTCGAGGCCGCAGATGCTGCAAGAGCAACTTTTTTAGAGAATGAAGACATTCCTAGTGACAATAATATTCTTGCCGGAGTAGCAAAAGCATTTTATACAGACATTGATGAAACTCAACGCCCTCAAGACTATTATGAAAAAATCGCCCCCTATGGTGACCTTTATGATGATGCCACTTACAAAAAATGGGCGCTTGATGTTTTTGTAAACACAATGATTCTTAACGACGAAAAATGGAAAGCATTTATGGCAGCGCCAACGGCAAGCGCACTTTCCAATGATCCGGCGTATGCATTTGCATCTGCATTCGTGAAAAATTACAACGAAAAATATGCGCCATTGTTTACAACCTTCAACAACAAGAACAACGAGTTGGGACATTTCTATTTGAAGGGAATCATGCAGCGCGATTCTGTTGCAGCCTCAAAAATGTATCCTGATGCCAACTTCAGTATGAGGGTGAGTTATGGTAACGTAAAAAGCTACAAACCAAGAGATGGTATTTTCTGCGATTACATTACCACTGCCAAAGGAATTTTGGAAAAATACAAACCCGGAGATTATGAGTTTGACTTGCCAAACAAACAAGTTGAACTTTTCAAAAAGAAAGACTTTGGTCAATACATCGATAAAAACAGAAACGACCTTGTAATCGCATTTATTACCACCAATGATATTACCGGTGGTAACAGCGGAAGTCCGGTGATTGATGGCAATGGCAACTTGATTGGACTTGCTTTTGACGGCAACTATGAGGCGCTTAGCCATAAAATAGCTTTTGATAAGGATTTGAACCGCACCATTTGTGTAGATGTTCGCTACGTATTGTGGTGCATCGATAAATTGGGAGGCGCGAAAAACCTGATTGATGAAATAAAGCCCATCAAGTAAAATAAACCAGATCTAACTTCAATAGTATTCAAAACCGCTCTGTTTAAGGGGCGGTTTTTTATTGGTCATACACAAGCCAATCGTGCTTGAAAGCCTTATTTTTACTACTTTTGCCAACTAAATTATTTAAACATGAATAAGGGTCCTGTTTCTCAATACTTAGAACACCATTACAGACATTTTAATGCTGCAGCATTGATGGATGCAGCTAAAGGATATGAATTGCATTTGCTCGAAGGTGGAAAAATGATGGTAACGCTGGCAGGCGCAATGAGCACTGCCGAATTAGGATTAAGTTTCGCCGAAATGATTCGTCAGGATAAAGTGGCCATCATCAGTTGCACCGGTGCCAACCTCGAAGAAGACATCATGAATCTTGTGGCACATTCTCATTACAAGCGTGTTCCTAATTACAGAGACCTCAGTCCGCAAGATGAATGGGATCTTTTGGAAAACCATTACAACAGGGTTACAGATACTTGTATACCTGAGGAAGAGGCTTTCAGAAGATTGCAAAAACACATTCATCAAATTTGGAAAGATGCAGATGATAAAGGCGAAAGGTATTTTCCGCACGAGTTTATGTATAAAATGTTGCTGAGCGGAGTATTAGAGCAGTACTATGAAATAGACCCTAAGAACAGCTGGATGCTAGCAGCTGCAGAAAAGAATATTCCAATTGTAGTGCCGGGTTGGGAAGACAGCACCATGGGAAATATTTTTGCTTCTTATGTCATTAAAAATGAAATGAAAGCAAGTACCATGAAAAGTGGAATTGAATACATGGTATGGTTGGCCGATTGGTACAAAAACAACTCCTCCGGAAAGGGAGTTGGTTTCTTCCAAATTGGTGGTGGTATAGCCGGTGATTTTCCTATTTGTGTTGTTCCGATGATGTATCAAGATTTGGAATGGCATGACGTTCCATTCTGGAGTTATTTTTGTCAAATCAGCGACTCTACAACATCTTACGGATCCTATTCCGGAGCGGTTCCCAACGAAAAAATCACGTGGGGTAAACTTGACGTGAATACACCAAAATTCATAGTGGAAAGTGATGCTACCATTGTAGCGCCATTGATTTTTGCCTGGGTATTAGGTTGGTAATTTGATGAATTCTCCTCAGAAATAATACTACAGCGATAAGAACAACTCTTATCGCTGTTTTAGTTAGGAATAGTGTTAACTTTAACTCTACTGTTTTCTACATCCAATATTTCTCTCAGCATGCAGCAGCTTTTTTCAAAAAACAGAATCAATATTCTTTTTCTGATTTTTTTACTCTTCGTAATTATTTATTTAGCATTCATCTACCTGAACATCAGTTATTCTCAAAAACAAGCTAAAATTTATGAGCAGAGCATAAATAAAGTCAATGTTCTGCATGATATTCTTTTCGACGTTAAAAATATGGAATCCACGCAACGTGGGTACATGCTTACCAAGCAACCCTCTTTTTTAAAAAGCTATTACAACAATGTAAAAGACCTGAATCAGAAAATGAAACAGGCAAACAGCGTGTTTGAGGCCGAAGAGTTGAAAACAATACAATTCGATTCCATAGCATTAACCATTCAAAGCAGAATACAATCAGCAGACAGTACAATCGATTTTTTTAAGAATCTAAGCAAGGATTCTGCTGTTGCCTTTGTTATTGGCGATAGAGGGTTGTTATTGATGGAATTTGTACAACAAAAAATAGAAAAGGCTTCGCATCATTATATGGCTGAAGCCCAAAAGTTCAGCGACATCAATAAAACGCAAATCAAATACAGGCTATTCTATTTTAACTTGATTGTTGTTTTCTTTATTTTGGTGATAATCTTCAATATCAGGCTCATAAAAAGGGATCTTGTATTGCAGGAGGAAAAAGTTCAGATGATGAAGCAATTTGCATCTGAGTTGGAAGACCAGGTAAAACAAAAAACGAAGGAATTGAATCAAGCCAATGAAGAGCTCAAGTTTTTCAATGACCGCTTCTTGTTGATTGCTGAAGCTTCGAATGAAGCACTTTGGGATTGGGATTTGAAAACCAATATTATTTGGGGGAATGATTATTATTTAAAAACACTTGGAAAATCTGAGAATGATGAAAATAATTTCAATGATTTCACTTCGCGTATACACCCTGATGACATGCAATCAATGACAGCGGAATTTCAAAAATCAATAAATTCAAAAACAAGACATACTTATTCTGAATTCAGGTTTAAAAATACAGAAGGGGATTGGTCTTATCTTATCAATCGTTCGATTGTACTTTATGACGAAAAAAATATCCCCTACCGGTCACTCGGTTCTTTTGAAGATATTACCCTTAGCCATCAAGTACAGAAAGAAATTCAAAAACAAAAAGACATTTCCTCCACACTTATAGAAAGTTTACCGGGTATTTTTTTCATGTTTGATTCCAATAAAAAATTTATTCGCTGGAACAAAAACCTGACTAATATCACAGGTTACTTACCAGAGGATATGGAGTATCTTACCCCATTGTCTTTTCTAGCTGATGAACAGGTGGAAATGGTAGTCTCCAAAATTGCCAGTGTTTTTGAAAAGGGGATAGATTATGTAGAAGCTGATTTGCTTACCAAAGACAAAAAGCGAATACCTTATTTTTTTACAGGCGTACGCGTTCGTATAAATGATGATGATTGTTTGATGGGTGTTGGAATTGATATTTCTGAAAGAGTTGGATATCAGGAACAGCTCAAAGCATTGGCCTTGTATCTTCAACAAATCAGGGAGGAAGAACGAACAATCATTTCCAGAGAAATTCACGATGAATTGGGACAACAGCTAACAGCCTTGAAGATGAATTTATCTATGCTGAAAAGAAAAGTTGGACCACTCGATGATGATTCCTCGCAAATGATTAATGATGCGATTTCCATTACCAATGATGCCATGATTGCAGTTAGACGCATTTCTGCTCAATTGAGGCCAAGTATACTCGATGATTTGGGATTGCAGGCCGCTATGGAGTGGCAAAGCGAAGAGTTTGAAAAAAGATACGGCATCAGAACTGAATTTATATCCAATCAAAACAATCTTGATGTTTTGTCAATTGAAATCAAAACCGGCATTTTCAGAATTTATCAGGAAAGTTTGACCAATGTGTTAAAGCATGCACAAGCTAGTAAGGTAGACGCATCGCTTCACTTAGATAACAACATTATCACGCTAGCGATATCAGACAATGGAATTGGTTTTGATGAAGCCGAAATAGAAAAGAAAAAAACATTTGGTATGTTGGGGATTAAAGAGAGAACAAGTTTATTAAAAGGAAATTGTTTGTTTTTAGGCAAACCCGGATTAGGCACAACTGTTTTGGTAAAAATCCCTATTTCTGTTTAACTTTCATTTTTTATGATCAACATTTTAATAGCAGACGACCATTCTATTGTAAGACGCGGAATACGACAAATCTTACTCGATGGTTTTAAAGATGCCAATATTGATGAAGTTGCAGATGCCGAATCCATTATAAAGCAACTTAAAAACAATCGTTATGATGTTATCATCAGCGATCTTTCCATGCCGGGAAGAACAGGATTAGAGGCTTTGCCACAAATAAAAAGTATAGCTCCTCAAACGCCTGTATTAATCATAAGCATTCATCCAGAAGACCACTACGCAATCAGAGTGTTGAAGGCAGGTGCATCAGGATACCTAAGCAAAGACCTTGCACCAGACGAGTTGGTAAGCGCGGTTCAAAGAGTACTTCAAGGTAAAAGGTATATCACACTCACCGTAGCAGAAAAAATGGCTTCCATCCTCGATGAAAAACAGCCAAAAGAACTACATCATCAATTGTCTGACCGAGAGTTCAGTGTTTTTAAAATGTTGTCTTCCGGCAAATCCATAACAGAAATTGCAGACGCTTTGTACTTAAGCGCAACAACAGTTAGCACCTACCGATCAAGAATACTTGCTAAAATGAATTTTAAAAACAATGCGGAATTGACTGTTTATGCAATGGAGCACCAGTTGTTTGAAGCAAGGTAGAATATCTACTACAACAATTGAACGTATTTTCTACAAGCATTTGTAAAAGGGTAAAATAAATTTGACTTTCAGTTAATACTGAGAAAGTCCGCTTTAGAATACAGATTTATAACCATGAAGAACCCGACCGAATGTTTGACATTCGGTTTTTTTATTGGTAGAGATTTTCAATAAGTGTTTGGTGTTTTTCCATAATTACTTTTCTTTTCATACTTAGCTTAGGCGTAAGCTCACCATTTTCTACACACCATTCTTCTGCAATCAAGACAAACTTTTTGATTTGTTCAAAAGGATTAAAATGTTGGTTGTATTGCTGAATAACTTTTTCGAAGTGTACCAATACTGCAGGGTGTGCAACAATAGTATCGTTGGAATCACATTGGATGTTGTTTTCCTCCATCCATGTTTTCAAAGCCTGAAAAGAAGGCACAATCAATGCTCCAACAAATTTTTGTTCAGCACCGATTACCATAATTTGCTCAACAAAATTGGATTCTTTGAGTTTGTTTTCAATTGCTTGTGGAGCAACATATTTTCCGCCACTTGTTTTAAACAACTCTTTTTTTCTGTCGGTTATTTTAAGGTAACCGCCCTCTTCCATAACGCCAATATCTCCGGTATGCAGCCAGCCATTTATGATGACCTCATGGGTAAGATCGGGTCTTTTGTAATAGCCCATCATTACGCTTGGTCCTTTCACGCATATTTCGCCATCTGCTTCTAATTTTACTTCCTGGCCCTCAATAACCAAACCAACTGTTCCAAATTTTGTCCCCCCTTTTTTCTGGCAGTTTACACTTATTACCGGACTATTTTCCGTTGGTCCGTATCCTTCAAAAACCGGAACACCGGCTGCAGTGAAAATGCGAAGCAATTTAACCTGACAAGCGGCTCCTCCGGTGATTACATATTTTACATTGCCTCCCAGCGCTGCTCTCCATTTGTTGAAAATGATTTTGTTGGCCAGCCAAAGTTGACATTGGTAGTTCCATCCGCCTGGCGTAGAAATGTCGTATTTCAACCCAAGCTTCACTGCCCAATCAAACAGTTTTTTCTTAATGCCAGTAAGTTCAGCCCCTTTGGTCATTATTTTTTCGAATACTTTTTCGAGTAAACGAGGTACTGTTGTAAACAAAACAGGTTTTACCTCTTTAAGGTCGTTGCCAATGGTTTCCATGCTTTCAGCGTAGAAGATAGAGATTCCCGAATTCATATAAATGTAAGAGGCTACTCTTTCAAAAATATGGTTGAGGGGCAGAAAGCTGAGCGCCCTTGCTTTTGGCATTGGAGGAAAGGGAAAAGATTTTACTGCATTTAAGACATTGCTTACAATATTTTGATGACTTAGCATTACGCCCTTAGGCGTTCCCGTTGTTCCCGAAGTGTATATGATGGTTGCACAATCAGCAGGATTGATGTTACTGCTTATTTCTTTTATTCCGGCAACATCATCATTCAATACTTTTTTCCAATGGGTTGCTTCAGGCGTTTCATCAAAACTTAAAATGGATTTTAAAGATGGAATTTCTTTCTGAATGTTCTTCATTTTGTGCAGCAGTTCTTCACCGCTCACAAAAACATATTGTATGGCTGCATCATTGAAGATGAAAGTGATTTCTTTTTCGTGGGTGGTTGGATAAATTGGACAGAGTACCACACCAATCTGTTGACAGGCCAAATCCAGGATCAGCCATTCTGGTCGATTTTTGGAAATAACGGCCACTTTATCGCGCTCTTCTATCGGCAGGTCTTTGTTGCCCAAACCCATTTTTAATAAGCCTGCGCTAAGTTGATTGACAAGAGTTATAACTTCTGCAGAGCTGTAAGTTTTCCAAACACCGTTTTCTTTGGTGCCGAACATGTCAGGTTTTGAAAATTGCTGATGGTATTGGTAAAGAAAATCGAATAAACGTGTTGGCTGATTCATGTAGGTTGTCTTTTCAAAAAGGAAACAATAAAAAATAGAAAGACAATACTTAATGGTAGTATTGTTTGGCCGGCAAACTGAACTTCCCCGATTGCAGGCCTTTAATTAAGGTATTGTAAATGTTATTGTTCATTTGAACCCAGTTCTGAAACTGGTTTAAATTTTCTGTTGAGCCAAACAGCCATTGGTTGTATGCTTCAAACATGCCGAATCTCGTCAGGTCTCGGTGAAACTCAAACAATTTGAATGGAAATTTTCTGTGGGGTCCGTTAAACCAATCCAACATAAACCTGGTTCTGATCATCACAAGGGTAGAAGTGGTTATACCCTTTTTCGTAAGCTCCGATTGTTTGAAATATTTATCTGTACATACGCCTGAAAAGCCTTTGGAATATTTCATCATGGATGCAGATTTTCCCTGCAAAAAATATTTTTTATATGCCCACAGCAGCACTTCTTTTATCTCGGGCGTTTTCGGGCTGAAACTTTCCAGATTGATGAACAACTCGCTGTAAATGATGGTCCAAAACCAATCTTCCTTGAGGTAATAATACCTTGCTGCGTTGTAATAATTTTTGGAATAGTTGGGATCTTCTTCTATTCCTTTTTCCCAGTAGCTGATGGCGTTGTTGTTTTTTTGTTCCCAAAGCACATTTCCCAATTCATTATACAACACTCCATTTTCAGGAAACTGTTGAATGCCTTTTCGGAAGAGCTTTTCGCGTTCGGCACCTTGTCCGGATTCTCTGTAAATGTTGCCAGCAATCTGATAGCATTGATCGTCGGCAAGTTTGTTGTCTATAAGCGGCTTTAATATTTCAAGCGCTTTGGTATTGTTGTCCTGAAAATAATAAGAGAAAGCAAGTTGCTTTTTTAGTAAAGCATTTCCAGGTTTTTCTTCCAAACCTTTTTTTAAAACGATTTGTGCGTTATCGTAATCCTTGCTTCTCATGAAATCGAGGGCACGGTTGTAATAATCTGTAGTATCCTGAGCAAAGGCAATTGTAACATTGCTGAGCAGGCCAATACAAAATACGAATGTAAAAAGGTATTTCATCACATTCAAGGAATTGATGGTTGAAGTTACGATAACAAACAATATCAATAAATCAGGTGCGTCAATAAGCCGTCTCTG
>CANHMN010000030.1 GCA_947461645.1 Chitinophagaceae bacterium
CTGTCTATTGAGGGTAATTTCAACCCAAAAATGACGCCACTTTGTTATCTTTGCCGCATCAATTTGAAGATATGGCGCTGATAAAAAGCATTTCGGGCATTAGGGGTACAATTGGTGGAGAAACCGGCAACAATTTAACACCACTTGATGTGGTGCGTTTTGCCGCAGCTTATGGCACTTGGTTGATGGAAGCCAACCTTCCATCTCAACCGAATGCACGCAAAAAAGTTGTTATCGGAAGAGACGGTAGAATAAGTGGCAACCTTGTATCCGAACTTGTGTCCTCCACTTTAATTTCTCTTGGAATAGATGTAATTGACTTGGGGTTGAGTACAACGCCAACAGTTGAGATGGCCGTTACCGCACTCAAAGCCGATGGAGGCATCATCCTTACAGCAAGTCATAACCCTAAAGAGTGGAATGCGCTAAAGTTGCTCAACAACAAAGGTGAGTTCATTAGTGGTGAGGAGGGAAAGAAAATACTCGATATTGCTGCAACGGAATCCTATTTTTTTGCTGATATTGACAAATTGGGCATGAAGTGTGAAGACCATTCCATGCTTACAGAACACATCAAGACCATTGTAAATCATCCTTTGGTAGATCAAAAAGCTATTGTGCAAGCCAATATAAGTGTTGTTGTAGATGCCATCAACAGTACCGGAGCAATGGCTGTTCCGCAATTGCTTGAAGCATTGGGTGTGAAAAAAGTTCAAGTTATCAACTCAGAAATGAACGGAAATTTTGCACATAATCCTGAGCCACTGCCGGAACACTTAACCGCTTTGAGTCAAGCTGTTGTTGCCAACGGCGCGCATTTGGGTATTGCAGTTGATCCTGATGTAGACAGACTTTGCTTTGTTTGTGAAGATGGATCCATGTTTGGTGAAGAATATACTTTGGTTGCAGTAGCAGATTATATGCTCAGTAAAAAGGCAGGCAATACCGTTAGTAATATGTCTTCTACAAGGGCATTAAAAGATGTTACTGAAAAACATGGCGGTGCCTATCATTCAAGTGCCGTTGGAGAAGTTAATGTGGTTGCTAAAATGAAGGAAGTGAATGCAGTAATCGGAGGTGAGGGCAACGGAGGTATTATCGTTCCTGATTTGCATTATGGCAGAGATGCCTTGATTGGGATAGCGTTGTTTCTTACTCACTTGGTAAAATCCAGCATGACCATCAAACAACTCAGAAATACTTACCCTAATTACTTCATGAGTAAAAATAAAGTAACACTCGAGCAAGGTATTGATGTTGAATATATATTTGAAAGCATCCAAAAAAAATACAAATCAAATCCCATCAACACCGATGATGGATTGAAAATTGAGTTTGATAAAGATTGGGTTCACCTTAGAACCAGCAACACCGAACCGATAATCAGGATTTATGCAGAGAGCAGCTTTGAAACAACCGCAGACCATATTGCACATAAGCTTATTAAAGATATTCAGGAATCCATTCTTCAGAAAAGTTAACAACGATGAGTCGTATTTATTTTGACAATGCAGCCACCACTTCTATTGATCCATTAGTAGTAGAAGCCATGATGCCTTACCTTATGGATAAATTCGGAAATCCTTCTTCTATTTATTCTTATGGCAGGGAAACCAAAATAGCCATTGAAACGGCGAGGAAATCAGTAGCTAAAACATTAAACGCTCACCCTTCAGAAATATTTTTTACAAGTGGTGGTACAGAAAGCAACAATACGGCCATTCATGCTTCAGTAAGAGATTTGGGCTGCAAGCATATCATCACATCTCCGATAGAACACCATGCCGTATCCCACACCGTTGAACATTTACAACAAATAGGATTGGTAAAAGTGAGTTATGTTAAGTTGCAGTCAGATGGTCATATCGATTTAAGCGATTTAGAAAAATTGCTTGCCGAAAGCAGTGAAAAAACTTTGGTTTCACTCATGCATGCCAACAATGAAATCGGCAACATACTTGATTTGGACGCTGTTGGAAAATTATGCAAGCAATACAATGCACTTTTTCACAGCGATACCGTTCAAACTGTTGGTCATTTTCCAATTGATTTGTCGAAAACGCATGTGCACTTCATTACCGGAGCGGCTCATAAGTTTCATGGCCCCAAAGGTGTCGGATTGCTGTACATCAACCAAAACATCAGCATAAAGCCGTTTATTTTTGGTGGAGGGCAGGAGAGAAACATGCGTGCAGGTACAGAGAACATTTATGGAATTGTAGGTTTTGCAAAAGCACTTGAATTGGTTACACAACATTATGAGGCAGACCGAGCAAAGATAGAGGGCCTTAAAAAAAGAATGCAACAAAAGCTAACGGAAGCCTTTCCGGAAATTGTTTTTAATGGTGATGTTAATGGCAACAGTTTATATACTGTTCTTAGTGCAGGGTTTCCTAGAACCCAACAATCAGAAATGTTGTTGATGAATCTTGACATCAACCACATTTGTGCCAGTGGAGGAAGTGCATGTTCTTCAGGGGCAGAGGCTGGAAGTCATGTGATTAAAGCCATTAGCAACGGTAAGTCTCAAGCAACAGTAAGATTCAGTTTTTGCAAAAACAATACTGATGAGGAAATTGATTTTGTTGTGGAGAAACTTAAAACCCTCCTTCATTAATACCTGTAGCCTAATGCACTTTTTAAAGCAGCCGGCAATTCCGGTAGCGCACTTTTGTGAACCAGGAAACTGTTGAGCTGACCTATCTCTTTGAACACAAAATGTTTTTCCATCGCGCCTTGCAAATATCCTGCACCTGTGCTTCCACCGGTTCCTACTCTGCTGCCGATCATTCTTCTAACCATATTGATGTGTCTGTTGCGCCAATTGCCCAGCTGGTTGTCGAGTTCCAAAAGGGTATCCAACAATTGAAAGGGAAGTTCCAATAAAGGATAACCTCTGTAAAGCTTTATGAAAAGCGCAGAGCGACAAGCTTTGGCTGATAATGATCTTTCGGCATCATTGTTGTTTACATCGTGAAAGATGTTTTTAAAATAGCTGCTGTTTTGTTTCTCTGCATCTGAAAGTCCGTCACTATAAATTTTTTCATAGTCGTCCCAAAAAGGATTGGAGTTGCTTTGGGTAATTGATTGGTAATCTTTCCAGTATGCTGTATTGTCCAGAAAAGGCATTCTCTCAAGCCAAGTATTTAAGAGAGACAACAATGAGGGTTCTTTTTCGGCTGCTTTTATGGTTTCAATATCGGTTGTGTTCAATTGTGAAGTATAATAATGCTGCCCGTGTCTGTGCTCAAATTTTAAACCTAGTCGTGCTTCAATAATTTTAAACTGCCAGCTCTGAAATCCTGATGCAGGTCTTAGCAAATCTCTGAATTCAAGAAAATCCATTGGTGTCATAGTTTCGAGAATGTCTATTTGCTGCACCAACACTTTTAAAATTGTTCCAACGCGCTTTAACCTATGAACAACAGTTTGAAGCTCATCAGAGTTATCGTTAATAGATTCTTTACCCATTAGCTTCGTTACGGAGTCTATTTCAAACAACACTTGTTTAAACCACAATTCATAAGCCTGGTGAATGATAATGAAAAGCATTTCATCATGGGCAGGGATATTGCCAGGTTGAAAGCTAACTGGATGTTGTGCATGAATGATTTTGTCGAGTTGAAGATACTCGCTATAGTAAACAGGCTTATGCTCCATAAAGCGTTTTTTGCAAACTTAAGTCAAGTTGCTGAAAGTAAATAAAAGTAAAGCTGCTTATCGAATCAGGATGGTGGCGCCCTTCAAAACCACCTGCTTGTTGCGCTCTGGGTCAAAATAGTTGAGGTACCAAACATAGGTGCCTGCATTGGCATCTTTTCCTTTGTAACGGCCGTCCCATTTTTTGTTCCAGTTTTCGGTGTAGAACAAACGGTTTCCAAACCTGTCGAAAACGGCGAATTTGAGTTGTTGCGCTTTGTAGGCGTTTAGGGGATAAAGAAAATCGTTGAGTCCGTCGCCGTTTGGTGTGAAGGCATTCGGAACAGCAATGAAGCAATTGCGAACAATTTTTATATAAACGGTATTGGAATCTACACAGCCAAGGTTGTTGGTGATGATAAGTTTTACCGGTATCTGGTAATCTTGATTGGTTGCGTTGGGGTAAGCTTGAGTATGTTCGGAAGGAGAATTTTCTATCAAAGTATTTCCATTTCCAAAATTCCACGACCATTGTTGAATACTATCTCCAATACTACGACTGAAGAATATTCCGCCATCGTCTGGACAAATGATATTTGTTGCTCCTATTCCGGCTTTAAGCGTGTTGTATAAATAAATGGTATCCCTGTACCTTACTTTGCAGTTGTATTGATTGGTGATTTCGATGGAAGTTATACGATTGCCAAAGATCGGATAAACAACAACAGGATTTGGGCTGTTGCTGGTGTTGGTTATTTGGCTATCGAAAGTCCATTGAAAAGAAGTGATACCAGCTGGATATTTAGGGAAATAACTAACAGTATCGTATTTGCAACCATATTTTATGTTCCAGAAGAATTCTGCGTTCATTTTAGGAACTACAGTAAATGGTGTGGAATTTGTTCCTGAGGGTATAACATTATCGCAGTTGTCCAAAAGGGTATTGTTGTCTGCTCCATTTTTAATTCTAATGGTATAATTGCCGGGAGGGAGTGTATCGCTGAGAATGATAGAAAGTGAATCTGTATCGAAACCGGTATTGCAGCCACCAGATTCACATCTGAAACCACTTACACTTGACACAATTGGACTACTTATGGGGTTGCCACTGTTGTCTATAATTTCGAATTCTGTGTTGTCGCGCTTGGTAATGCTACTGCACATTATTTTCTTGTTGAATTTCAGACCAATTCTAGTGCCATTGCATAGGTCAGCAGTTACTTTTGAAATGGCAGGAGGGGTGTTGTCTGTGATGTTGTCTCTGCCAATATCAAAAGAAAGAACATAACCACTTTGCGTATCATCGTAATGACTCACCAACAAAAGGTATTCATGGCCTTGGATGAGATTGGGTGAAAGGGCAAAATTGGGTGCGTTGTCAGTAGGAAAGGAAGCACATTGAATAAAGTTAGCCCCCGTTAAAGATGCACCGGTTAAACCCGGAGTACCCGACCAATTGCCTATAACTACCATTGTAGGGTCTCGAAAAACATCCTGTATATTTCTTCCGGTTACATCATAAAGTTGCCAATCGTAATCGTCGCCTGGGTTGTTGGGGGTAATCACAAAACTGATAGGGCCACTTGCATAGCAGGTAAACTTATACCAAAAGGGATTTTTATCGGTGTAGTTTACAGATGATCCATCGCTGCATCCCGGAACCACAAGGCTTGAGGTACTGAAGATGGGAACCGAGCTTTGACTTAAGCCTCTCGTTCCGCACACTGGAAGTGCAGTTTGTGGAATCTGCCCTAAAGTAATACAATTGTTTATTTTAAGAGATTGCTGTGCAGTAGAAGTCCACACATAAAAAAAAGACATCAGTATTACCAACCATCTTTTCATAACAGCAACAAAATTAAACAAAGTAACGTAAGGTTAAATGACTTCAGTTGAATAAAATTCTTTAACAAATCATTAGTTGATTTTGTTCTTAATTTCCTGAAGTTTTAACAATGCCTCCACGGGGGTGAGTCTGTTAATGTCAACTTCGCTGAGTAGCTTTCTTATTTCGTTAAATGTGAAGGAATGTGCATCAAAAATACTCAGTTGCATTTTAGAGCTGCCGGTTGCTTTTAGGTTTTCCTCAATTGATGTGCCTTGGTCTCGGCTTTCTTCCAATTGTTTGAGCATTTCGTTGGCCCGTTCAATCAATAGAGGCGGCATTCCTGCCATTCTGGCCACATGAATACCAAAACTATGCGTGCTTCCACCGGGCGCAAGCTTTCGAAGAAAAATGATTTTATTGCCTGATTCCTTGTTGGTGATGTGGAAGTTTTTAATCCTTGAAAACTTATTTTCCAGCTCGTTAAGTTCATGGTAGTGTGTGGCAAACAAGGTTTTCGGGGCAAAGGGGCTCTCGTGGAGGTATTCTGCTATGCTCCAAGCAATAGAGATGCCGTCATACGTAGAAGTACCTCTGCCTATTTCATCCAGAATTATTAGGCTGTTGGCAGATAGGTTGTTGATAATGCTTGCGGTTTCATTCATTTCCACCATGAACGTACTCTCTCCTCCGCTGAGGTTATCCGAAGCACCAACCCTGGTAAAGATTTTATCTGTTAAGGGTACTTTTGCGTAGGAAGCAGGAACGTAACTTCCCATGTGGGCCAAAAGGGTGATGAGGGCAGTTTGCCTTAATATCGCACTCTTACCACTCATGTTGGGGCCAGTTAAAATTATGATCTGCTGTTGCTCGGCATCAAGCAAAACATCGTTGGTGATGTAGCTTTCGCCCACAGGTAAATTTCTTTCAATAACAGGATGTCTGCTGTCTTTAAGCTCTAATTCTTTACCTATATGTACTTCGGGTTTTTTATATCCAAGGTGGATGGCATTTTCAGCAAAACAAGTGAGGCAGTCCAAAACGGCCATTACCTGCCCATTTATTTGCATAGGGGCGATATAATCTTGCAACTCGTTAAGCAATTCCTGAAACAATTGTTGTTCAATTTGGTAGATTTTGTCCTCCGCTCCTAGGATTTTTTCTTCGTAAACTTTGAGCTCAGGGGTGATGTATCTTTCCGCGTTCGTTAAAGTTTGTTTGCGAATCCAGGTTTCGGGGACTTTATCTTTATGTACATTGGTTACTTCAAGATAATAACCGAATACATTGTTGTAACTTATTTTTAAAGATGAAATGCCGGTATTTGCGGCTTCTTTTTGTTGAAGTTCGAGAAGAAAATTCTTGCCTCCGCTGGAGATGTTTCTCAGCTCGTCTAGCTCAGGATGTATGCCCGAAGCAATGAGGCCGCCTTTGTTGGCTGCTGCAGGAGGATTTTCAATAATGGTGTTTAGAATTTTATCTAAAATCAACTGACAAGGATTCAGTGCATCTGATAATCTTTTCAGGTATTCATTTTCGGTATGGATGCAGGCATTTTTGATGAGCGATGTTTGCTGTAATCCTTTTGCTACTTGAAGTACTTCGCGAGGATTGATTTTCCGCAGCGGAATTTTTGCAGCGAGTCTTTCCACATCTCCTGCTTGTTTGATGAATTGACGAAGCTGGTCTTTAATTTCAGAATGTTGAAGCAGAAAGTCTACTGCATTTAATCTTTCATTTATTCTCAGTGTGTCATTCAACGGCATGAGCATCCATCTTTTCAGCAGTCTGGCACCCATGGGTGAGATGGTATTATTGATGACCTGATAAAGCGTGTGTGCTTTTTCGTTAGGGCTAATCAACTCAAGGTTTCTGATGGTAAACTGATCCATCCAAAGGTGATCATCCTTGTTGATTCGCTGCAGCGAGGTGATGTGCTGAAGATGCGGATGTTCGGTATCTTTCAGGTAATGCAAAATTGCTCCGGAGGCGATAATTCCCATAGAAAGGTTATCGATACCGAACCCTTTTAGAGAATGAGTGCCGAAATGTTTCAACAAGATTTCCAAAGCATAAGTTTCCGTGAAAATCCACTCATCCAATAAATAAGTAAAAAAAGATTTTCCAAAGCAATCTTTGAAATATTGTTGATGGCTGCGCTGAAAAATCACTTCTGCAGGTTGCATGCTTTGAAGCAGTTTATCTGCATAGTCTTTGTCTCCCTCTGCAATAAAAAATTCGCCGGTGGAGATGTCTAAAAAGGCAATGCCAATCACCTCTTTATTGAAATGCAGCGCCGCCAAAAAATTATTGCTATTGTGCTCAAGCAGTTTGTCGTTTACTGCAACGCCGGGTGTAACCAATTCAGTGACCCCACGTTTTACTATTCCTTTTGTGGTTTTTGGATCTTCCAGTTGGTCGCAGATGGCTACTCGGTAGCCTGCCTTCACCAATTTGTGCAAGTAAGTGTCAAGTGCATGATGAGGGAAGCCAGCCAACTCAAGCGAAGAGGCGTTGCCATTGTTTCGTTTGGTTAGGGTGATACCTAATACAGTTGATGCATTTACGGCATCTTGTCCAAAAGTTTCATAAAAATCTCCTACCCGAAACAACAGAATAGCATCAGGGTATTTTGCCTTGATCGCATTGTGCTGTTGCATTAATGGAGTATCTCCGTTGCCCTTTCCCATAGCCTGCAAATTTAAGCGGAGATACCTGATTTTATCTATTCATAATCCAATTATACCCGGCTAAATATGCACATTTTCTCAATTGTGCGTAACCCTTATTGTTTCCTTAAAAATAATTCGCATTTGAACCTATTCCTTAACAAAAGATTTGCCCGTTTTTTCAATGCTTCAATCCTTTAAAATGATTTACTGCATATCTTTGCGCCGAATTGAATCAGGCAAAAAATCTGTGTAGTTTGGAACAGGATTTGCAGTCCTTTTTAAACCATTGAATCAAAAGCTGCTCTGACTGGCTCTATTTAAAAACAAACATTTCTATTGATGAAAAATTTATCCCATAAGCTTATTGCGCTTTTAGTGTTTCTCTTTACTTTTTCTGTTAATGCCCAAGTGCCTAAAGGAATGGGTAAAAGTGATGTTGAGGCCAAAAAAATACTAGATGCCGTGAGCCAAAAATTCAAAAGCTATAAAACAGTTCAGGCAAACTTCAATCTTAAAATTGAAAATGCAGCCGGTAAAGTAATTGGGACCAAAAAAGGGGCTTTGAGCATGAAGGCAACCAAATATAGAATAAGTGTTTCCGGACAAGAGATTTTTTCAGATGGATCGAATACCTGGACCTACGAAAAAGCCTCCAACGAAGTGACCATCAATAAAATTGATCCTTCTGCAAATTCTATCACTCCTCAGAAGTTGTTTACCAATTTTTACGACAAAGATTTTCTTTACAAGCTTAATGGTAAAGTAAAAGAGGGCGGAAAGACCATGCAGGAAATAGAATTGACTCCTATCGACAAATCAAAGACTTTTTTCAAAGTATTGTTGTATATCGATCAAAACAACATCATGACTACAAAAATTTTCGAAAAAGCTGGAGGAAAATATACTTATAGCATCAGCGGTATGAAAACAGGTGCTGTATTGGCCGACAATGTTTTTATTTTTGATGCAAAAAAATATCCCGGAGTAGAAGTGGTGGATTTGAGATAAGCTCCCTTTTTAGTTTCCCCACCTGAAGCTATTGTTCTTCAATCCTGTGAGGTCTATAACTCTGTCCACTACTGTGTTTGCTACTTCCTCTATGGTTGTTGGTTTGCTGTAAAACGATGGAGTAGCAGGACAAATAATTCCGCCTGCCATAGTTATCGTTTCCATGTTTTTTATGTGAATCAGGCTGTACGGAGTTTCCCTCGCTACACAAATCAATCTTCTCCTTTCTTTTAAGATAACATCTGCGGCTCTCGCAATCAAATCACCTGAGGTCCCGGAAGCAATTCTTCCCAGTGTTCCCATGCTGCAGGGTACGATAATCATGGTGTCGTATTGTCCGGAGCCGGAAGCAAACGGTGCATGAAAATCCTGAAGCGTGAATTGTTTAACAGGCAGCTTCTCATAATCATCATTGCCAAGTTCTGTTCGCCATACTTCTTTAGCATTTTCGGTAAGAATCATCGAAATTTCTTCTATCTGATCCTTTAGCAACAATAGTTTTTCCGTCAACAATTTTGCATAAATCGATCCGCTGGCACCTGTAACTGCAACAACTATTTTTTTCATTACCGGAGAGTTTATTTCTATCAACAACAAATTTACTTCAATATAGTTCTTTCTTTTAGCTGTTAAATATGCAATAGCCTCTTTTCAAGGCAAGGAATTTGTCCAATTTATGCATTAATATTGTTGGCAAACACAGGCTATGCTCAAAAGAAAAATTGGGTTATTTCAGGGTACCACGCTCAATATGATTGATATGGTTGGTATTGGTCCATTTGTAACCCTTCCCATTGTTATTGGTTATCTCGGTGGTATGTACGTGTATGCCTGGATAGCAGGAGCACTGCTTTCACTTGTTGATGCCATGATATGGAGTGAGCTGGGAGCAGCATTTCCATTGGCAGGGGGGAGTTTCAATTTTCTCAGTGAAGCTTATGGAAAGCACAAAGCCGGTAAGTTAATGAGCTTTCTTTATGTATGGCAAACCATTATTCAGGCCCCGCTAGTGGCAGCATCAGCTGCTATTGGCTTTAGTGCCTATTTGTTGTTTCTTATTCCTGATTTAGCGGTTTGGCAACAGAAATTGGTTTCGGGTAGTGTGATTGTTTTGATAACCATATTGCTCTACAGAAAAATTGAAAGTATAGGTAAAATAGGGGTGTTGTTGTGGATAGGCGTATTGCTGACTTTAGGATGGATAATTTTTGGAGGAATTGCTCATGGCAATATGCTCAATACCATGAAGGATTCTTTGAATTCTTTTCATGTAGAAACACTTATGTCTTTTGTTTTCGGACAGGCCTGCGTAAAAACAGTTTACAGCTACCTAGGTTATTATAATGTATGTCATTTGGGCAGTGAAATCAATAATCCTCAACGCAACATACCCAGGAGTATGTTTTTATCGGTAGCAGGAATTGCCATTCTTTATTTGCTTATGAATTGGAGCGTTAGCAGTGTAATTCCCTGGCAGGAAATTAAAGTTTGGCAGGATAACAATACAAACAATTTTGTGGTCAGTGTTTTTATTGAAAGATTGTATGGTCATACCGCTGCAAATATAGCTACCATCATGATTCTATGGGTGGCACTGGCATCGCTGTTTGCAGTTTTGCTAGGCTATTCAAGAGTGCCTTATGCGGCTGCAGTAAATGGTTCTTTCTTCAAAGTTTTTGCAAAACTTCACCCTACTAAAAATTTCCCCTATGTATCACTGTTAGTATTGTCAGCTATAGCTTTTGTATTTAGTTTGCTTTTTAGAATGGGAGAGGTGATAAGTGGTATTTTAGCTATGAGAATCGTTGTTCAGTTTATCGGGCAGGCAGTAGGATTGTCCTTACTTCACCGAAAAAAACAAACGGATTTTCCTTACAAGATGCCATTGTATCCATTGCCCATTATTTTGGCAATACTGATGTGGTTGTTTGTGTTTTATGCAACAGGATTAACAGTAATAGTATCTTTCCTTATCGTATTGACAAGCGGAGTTGCTGTTTTTCTGGTGAAATCGCACTTCAACAGAGAATGGCCTTATGAAAATGTCCAACGAAAAACTTAAAACTGCTCAGCCATATTCGGAATGTCGGCAGCTTTGTATGCGCCTATGTCCAATTTCTTTTTCGTTTCTTCAAAAGCTTTTAGTGTAAGGTCGATGTCTTCGAAACTATGAGCAGCTGTTGGAATCAAACGGTAAATGATATCTCCCTTTGGAATTACTGGATAAACTACAATGCTGCAGAAGATGTTGTAATTCTCTCTGAGGTCCATTACCATTTGCGTAGCTTCAGGCACATCGCCTTTCATGTATATTGGCGTAACAGGCGAATTGGTGTTGCCGATATCAAAACCTCTAGACTTCAAACCGTTTTGAAGTCTCTCCACATTATCCCATAAATTTTTTCTGAGTTCGGGCATGGTTATGGTCATTTCCATTCTTTTAAGCATGCCTTCAACAATAATCAGCGGTAAGCTCTTGGCGAAAATCTGAGAACGGGTATTGTATCTTAAATATTTTATCACTGCTTTTGGTCCGCTGATGAATGCTCCAATGCTTCCCATGCTTTTTACAAAAGTGCTGAAGTACAAATCAATACCATCCTGGCAACCTTGTGCTTCATCAGCACCTGCTCCTGTTGGTCCCATGTAACCGAAACCATGAGCATCATCAATTAAAATCCTGAATTCATATTTTTTCTTGAGGGCAACAATTTCTTTGAGTATACCTTGCTCGCCGTCCATACCAAAAACTCCTTCGGTAATCAGCAATATTCCGCCGCCATTTTTA
>CANHMN010000031.1 GCA_947461645.1 Chitinophagaceae bacterium
GCCTGCGAATCAGCCAGTACCACCCCAAATGGCAAACCAACATTCATGAGGTTCGATAAAGAAGAAATGGATAGAATGTTTGGGAAATAAGCTATCTCGTAAAGCTCACTCAAACCGAATTAATAATTCATTCTAATGTTGTGTAAAAACTGCTCAATAGGCCTTTTTACATCAGCAGTTTTCCCGGAAAAATTATTTGTCATTACAGAGAAAAGAAGCGTCTTTCCTTTTAAGGTTTTCAGCAGTCCACTCAAACAGTAGGTGTTACCCATAGAACCTGTTTTTGCAAAAATGTATCCATTGTCTGTTAAAAACATATTTTTAAGTGTACCTGCTCCACCTGTTGGCAAAATATTGCTGATGCGTCCCAATCCAAATTCATTGATGAGCTTCTCCAAGATGTAAACCATGTCTTTGGGTGAAAACAGATTGTACCTACTTAATCCGCTTCCATCTACCCATCTTGGCTTTTGAGGAATATCTTTCAGGTCAGATGTTAATAGGGTAGTTATGGTTTTCTCTTCATCAAAACCTGTATTTATTTCATCTCCAGCCATCAGCAAAATCTGCTCTGCATAAAAGTTGTCGCTTCTGTGCATCATAATTCGAAAAAGCGAATCAGTGGGTTGAGAGCGAATAGCCTTGAAGCCATCACGAGTAGGATAGGGATTTTTTTGGGTTAACCCTTTTGGAGTTGAAACGGATTGAAGGATACTCATAGCTGCTCCTAACCCCAAAGTTTCTATGGGCACAGAAAATTCTAATGATTTTGATTTGTTGTTTGCTGTAAGCGTGTATGCATTGCTGTTTGGTTTTCTTTCTATTTTATTTTCTATGAGCGATGTGTCTACTTTGGTTTCCATCATAAATCCCGGAGGGCGCATATTCAACGTAGTGAGTTCGTAGGCAAACTGATTTTGTGGAATGTCATTGTTTTTTTTCCACTCCATTTTGATGTTATTGCCATAAAGCGGCATTATGCTTCTTTGTGTCATGTAGGCTTCCTGCTGGTCATCCCAAGCCCATCCTTTGCCATAAGGGTTTAAGGGCGTTGCAGGCTCAAGCAACACAAAAGGCTTTTTGTTTTTTTTGAAAAAATCCAGCACCGGATGTGTAGTAAAATCATTGCTTAACAGCGTAGGGTCACCGGTGGGCAAAACGATCAAAGTATCGTTGCTGTATTTGTAAAAAATACCGTTGATGCTGTCCTTGATGTATTTCATTCCGGCATAAAGGGTAAAAAGCTTGGTGTTGCTTGCAGGAATAAAAAGCTTTTCTGCATCGTAAGCGGTTAGCATTTTATGCTCAGAGAGGTCGTAAACACAATAGCCAATGTGGCCGGTTTGAATAATACTGTCTTTAACCAGTTTTTTTTGTGCAATAGTTGTCAATGACTTGCCGCTTCTGCATGAAGCAGCAAGCAAAACAGAAAAAATTAATCCTGTCAGTACAATCAAATTTTTCATTGCTTTTTATTTATGGTAATAATTTTGTTGCACTTTGCCCAAAATCATCTTGGCATCCAATGAGAAGTCTTTACAAACTTCTTTCCACGTAGCGCATCCATCTCTCAGGTATTTGGTTGTTGCTGGCTTTTACATAATCCTTTTGGCTGCAAGCGATGAATTGTTTATCCGGCAGCTGCATCCACCATCTTCCGCTTCTTTTGCTTTGTAAAAAAAGGGTATCAATTTCAGAAAAGAAAGTATGAAACTCGTTGAAATGATTGAGATTGTTGAGGTCTGGCTCATGTTGCCTTTTGCTCACGCCGTCAATAAAATACCAAATCATTTGGGCGATTTGTTTGGCTGTAAGTTGGTGCATGTCTAAGTGTGCATTATAACCATAAATTCCGAAGCTGTTAATGTTGGTGCTTTGTCCTGCAAATTGCGATAACCTGCAAGCTTCTTCACCATTAAAGCCATTTGGACTGATTTTATTCGCGGGAGCATCGCTATTTTTTATTGCGGAAATGTCGAAGCTGGCCAAATGCGCGTTTCTGAAAACGGGTTCCATCTCATCAATATCCTCCTTTACTATACCAAGTCTGTAGCAATCAAACCGAAGTTTGTCCATGGTTTCTAATAACCTCGGGTGCACAAAATAGCTTTGAAAACCGATATGATTGTAATGTTTAACCATATTAGGTTCTGTGGTGAGCATGTCCAATAAAAAATGGTCACTCTTGAGGTTACTGTCGCCTTTCAGGTTGATAAGCGCATCAACACATACTGCTTCTATGGGTCTATTAAGGTCTTTGTACACTGCATATTGTGCTAAGGTAAGGTCATGCGAGCCGCCAATTACAACAGCAATTTTACCCGCATCCAAAATCTCCCTAATTACAGTTTTCAGTGCTGCATAACTGTCGGCAACGTCGTGCCCGATAACCACATTCCCCCAGTCGGCCAAAACAACTGTTTTGTGCCAGTAGTGAAGCTGGTAAAGTTCCTTTCTTACTGCGTCTGCAGAGGAGAATTCGTTGTTTTTTTGACCAGACCCTCTTGCTTCATTGATGCCTATCAATACAACATCAGCATCTGAAATATCCGGTATTTGTTTTTCGTGACTTATTATATGGGTACCCAACTGACCATCATTAAAGCTATTGTCGTCATTAAGCGAAAGGCGGTCAATGGGCAATAAAAAATCGTGTAAATCCTGCATGTGCTATCTTTTCACAAACCTACTTCATTCAATGCAAAAGTTTACCGGATTGTACTTTTTTTTAAGCATGTAGACATGTATTTAGTACCTTTGCCGCTGCTAAAGAATATAATTTTCTACATTTGAATTAATTGTTTTTCATGGCCAATCATCAGGAAATATTACAGGAGGTTGTCATCAAGTTTGCAGGAGACAGTGGAGATGGCATGCAACTTACGGGAAGTCAGTTTACCAACAATACGGCTTTGTTGGGGTTAGACTTGGCTACTTTTCCTGATTTTCCTGCAGAAATAAGGGCTCCGATTGGAACACTTCCCGGAGTTAGCGGATTCCAGCTCCGTTTCAGTTCCGACAGAATCTATACCCCAGGTGACGAATGTGATGTATTGGTTGCCATGAATGCAGCAGCTTTAAAAGTAAACCTGAACGCTCTCAAAAAAGGCGGCAAAATCATTGCCAACACAGATGGGTTTGATGCCAAAAATTTAAGGCTTGCCAACTATGCAGATGGAGATAATCCATTGGAGAATGGCTCTTTAGGGGCATATGAGCTTGTTCAAATGGATGTAACCAAAATGACAAGAGAGGCTTTGAAAGACATTGCCTTGGGTACAAAAGAAAAAGACAGGGCAAAAAACATGTTTGTTCTTGGCTTTCTGTATTGGATGTACAACAGGAACATGGACAATACCATAAACTTCATTCGGGAAAAATTTTCCAAGCGTCCCGAGATTATGGAAAGCAACATAAAGGTTTTACAAGCCGGTTATCATTACGGAGATACTACAGAAACTTTTACGGTTAGATATGCTGTAGAAAAAGCAAAAATGCAAACCGGTACCTATCGCTCCATCATGGGAAACCAGGCGCTGGCTTATGGTTTGATTGCTGCTTCCCAAAAAAGCGGCTTGCCGTTATTTTTAGGAAGCTATCCTATAACGCCCGCATCTGATATTTTACATGAACTTAGCAGGCACAAGAATTTTGGGGTTAAAACATTTCAGGCGGAAGATGAAATTGCAGCCATCACTGCGTCTATTGGTGCAAGTTATGGCGGCTCACTTGGCATAACTACTACCTCAGGACCCGGAATGGCGCTTAAAACAGAAGCTATGGGTCTTGCAGTAATGCTCGAAATTCCTTTAGTTATTTGTAATATTCAGAGGGGCGGACCAAGTACAGGTTTGCCAACCAAAACCGAGCAAAGCGATTTGCTTCAAGCCTACTATGGCAGAAACGGAGAATGCCCGATGCCGGTGATTACATCTTCTACTCCCAGCGATTGTTTTGATGTAGCTTTTGAAGCGGTAAGAATAGCCATTCAACACATGACACCGGTTATACTGCTAAGCGACGGCTACATTGCCAATGGGGCAGAACCCTGGAAATTCCCTCAGGCGGAACAATTGCCCGATATTCAGGTGAGCTTCGCTCAGCCCGCAGGTTTTGAAGATGAAAAATTCATGCCTTACTCAAGAGACAATAAACAGGTAAGGCCATGGGTAATTCCCGGCACCAAAGGATTAGAGCATAGAATAGGAGGGTTAGAAAAACAAAACATAACCGGCAACATCAGTTACGATCCTGATAACCATGAATTGATGGTTAAAGTAAGACAAGAAAAAGTTGATAAAATCGCAGATAGTATTCCATTACAAAAAATAGACAGCGGCAAAGAGAAAGGAAAAGTTTTAGTGTTGGGCTGGGGCAGCACTTATGGAGCCATAAAAAGTGCCTGCTTGGAACTTCAACAACAGGGGTTTGAAGTTTCGCATACGCATCTACGTTATATCAGACCTTTCCCGTCAAATTTAGGAGCAATGCTGTCTAACTTCGAGAAAATCCTTGTTCCTGAAATCAACAATGGACAACTGATTAAAATCATCAGAGACACCTATCTTGTTGACGCTAAAGGGTACAACAAAATAAAAGGAGTTCCTATTACAAAAGGAGAACTCATTCAGGCCATCAAGGAAATTTATTAAACAGAATAATGGAACGAGGCCGAGGCGTAGCTTTTCAGCATAGATGAGTTATCGCCGCGGGTCAGGTTTATTCCCTGATGCGTTCTGTGCCGATAAGAAAACCTACTTTTAGGTTGAATGAAAAATAACTATCGTTGTTGGTAGGGTTTCCTCTTCTTCTGCCAGGACCAGCCCCGCTTGTAGGCTGGGAATACAATAATTTGGCATCAAAGATTTGAGCATCAGTAAGTCCGTTTCTATCAAAAAGATTGGGATCAATGTATGTTTTACTTACATCATCGAGATAATCGGTGGAAAGCATTCTGTAAACAAATTCTCCGCGTATTTTAACTGTTGGAGAAGCATCATATCTAAAACCAGCACCAACGGGTATGTTAGTTTGTTTTAGCTTGTAAACAGCTCTGTCTGGAAATTCTTTAAAGCCCTGGCCTTCCGTACTCAAAGGTTGAAGATCAATCAAGCGACCATTAATTTCAGCTTGCGGGTTAAATGAATAAAAACCAATTCCTCCAAGTATGTAAGGGGAAAATTTTGGAGGGGCCTGATCTCTTAAGGCATAGTTCACAAAAAGGTACAATGGATGTATCTCAGCCATTATAGCATATTCTCTGATAGAACTTTGAAAATTCAGATTTCTGTTGTAACGGTTGCGAGCTATATCTGTTTTAGGTACAGTTTTCAAAACAGAATCAAAGGCTGAGACTTTTCCAAAATTAGCTTCCAATCTTAGGCCAACAGCTGCTTTGTACATTGCAGTGAAATAACCGCCTACTGTAGCATTGGTATTCCCAAAATTTAAATCTTTGGTGAATTCTTTCCCAATACCTTCTTTACCACCAAGATCCGTGAGGCAATTCATGCCGCCTACGGTTGCTCCGAATTCAAAAGTTACAGGAGTATAATAGTAGCTGTCATTCAAAAAGTAAAATTGAGCTGTACCTTCCTTAGGAAGTGCTGCTGCGCCCAATATAGCGATTAGGTAGAAAAGCTTTTTCATTGAAAAAATTCTTTGAAGTCCTCGGTATTAATTTCACTAATTATCGAGCCACAAATTAACTGAAATTTCCGGAATTCTTGGGTTCGTTTGTTATTCTTTTTGAAAACTTACATGCCTGACTTATCCCACATTTTGAGCATTTGGGATTTCTGGCGGTACACACATATCTTCCATGTAGTATCAGCCAATGATGTGCTTTGTGTACAATTTCCTTGGGTAAATGAGCAATAAGTTGTTTTTCTGCAGCAGCTGGGGTTTTTGCCTTTAATGTGAGTCCAACTCTGGCACTTACCCTAAAAACATGAGTATCTACGGCCATATTGGGCTGATTGTCTATTACAGAGGTAATTACATTGGCTGTTTTTCGGCCTACACCCGGCAGTTTAATCAATTCTTCAACAGCCATAGGTACTTTTCCGTTGAAATCGCTAATCAACATATTAGCCATTCCCAATAAATGTTTGGCTTTGTTGTTTGGGTAAGAAATACTTCTGATTAAAGCAAAAATCTCCTCAAAACTTGCCTTGCTCATGCTATTTACATCAGGAAACTGTTCAAATAAAGCAGGCGTTACCATATTAATCCTCTTGTCGGTGCATTGTGCTGAAAGTATTACCGCCACCAACAGTTCGAATGGATTTTGGTAATGAAGCTCGGTTTCTGCTTCAGGGTGATGATTGCTAAAATAATCAATGATGTATTCGTATCTCTCGGCTCTTTTCATAAAAAAAACCCGTTAACACTTCGGAAACGGGTATAAAATTAGTACGTATGTAGTAAATTAATGTTAAGCTAAATGACTGAGAATGCGATTAACAGATTGTTCAGAAGGAGAAAGTGAAAAACTTTTCAACTCATCTATTGCTTCTTTAAGAGAATTGTACTCCTCTTTTAGCTTGAAATCGTAGGCAAGCGCCGATTCTATTAATAAATTTTCCTTGTTTGAGGTTTCATTGTACAAAAACCTGATCAAATCCTCTGTTTTGATTGTATTCATATACTATCAATCTTTAAAGTTAACCAAAAAAATCCTTTATCCACATCAAAAACGAGCAAGTTGGGAAAAAATTGTTCACCACCCCATTTTATTACTGAGCTTTATTTATGATGAAAATATCTTCGTTGTCTTTTTTCATCATGTAGTTTTCTCTTGCATATTGCTCTATCGTTTTGGCACTCGATTTGAGCTGAGTTAACTCTGCTCGGGTGTCTTTGATTTTTTGATGGAGATTTAATTCACTTTCTGTAAGTCCATGAAGTTTTTCCTTCTTTTCAGCAATACTAGACCAGTCCTTAGGATCAAAGAAACCCATCCAAACCACAAAAAAAGCGGTTACAATGAAAAATTTATTTTTCAATATAGATTTGACTTTGTTCATGACAGGTAATTTGTTATCAAATTAGGCAATTTATCTGAATACAAATATTATTTTCCAAATTTCAATGCAGTTCCGGGATAGTATCCAGAAACGGTAAGCATTTCTTCAATTCTGATAAGTTGATTGTACTTTGCCATACGGTCACTTCTAGAAGCAGAGCCCGTTTTAATTTGGCCGCAATTCAAGGCAACTGCAAGATCTGCGATAGTGCTATCTTCTGTTTCACCGCTTCTGTGGCTCATAATGGTATTGTAGCCGTTGTGTTGTGCCATCGTAACTGCGTTGATGGTTTCTGTCAATGTTCCAATTTGATTTACTTTTACCAAAAGGGCATTAGCTGTTTGTTCCTTGATTCCTCTTTCCAATCTGGTTACATTGGTCACAAAGAGATCATCACCTACCAACTGACATTTTTTACCCAGCGTATCGGTAAGCATCTTCCAGCCTTTCCAGTCATCTTCAGCCATTCCATCTTCGATGGAAACAATAGGATATTGTTTTACCCAGCTTTCCCAATATTTCACCAATTGCTCACTTGTCATTTTCTTTCCGTCGCTCTTGTGGAAGATGTATTTTTTCTCTTTGCTGTTCCACAATTCGCTGTTGGCTGCATCCATGGCAATGGCAACCTGTGATCCGGCTTTGTATCCCGCAGCTTGTATCGCAGTTAGAACCGTTTCTATGGCTTCTTCATTGCTTTGAATGTTTGGAGCAAATCCACCTTCATCACCAACATTGGTACTGTATCCTTTCTTTTTAAGCACTGTTTTCAAGGCATGAAATATTTCTACACCCCATTGAAGTCCTTCGCTGAAGCTTTTTGCTCCAACAGGCATTACCATAAATTCCTGGAAATCTATTTTGTTGTCGGCATGAGCTCCACCATTAAGAATATTCATCATTGGCACCGGCATCACTTTCGCATTGGTTCCGCCAATGTATCTGTACAATGGCAAATTGGCTTCAAGCGCTGCTGCTTTGGCAACGGCCAAACTAACAGCCAACATGGCGTTAGCACCCAATTTGCTTTTATTGGCAGTTCCATCAAGCTTTATCATCAATTCATCGATACCGGTTTGGTCCGCAACATCCCAACCCAACAAATGCTCGCTAATGGTGGTGTTTACATTTTTTACAGCTTTCAATACGCTTTTGCCATTGTAAAGCTTTTTGTTGTTGTCGCGAAGTTCAACTGCTTCATGAATTCCAGTACTGGCGCCACTGGGAACTGCGGCTCTTCCGAGTCTTTCATTTTCCGTTAACACATCAACCTCAATAGTTGGATTACCTCTGCTGTCTAAAATTTGTCTGGCATGAATGGAAGCGATGTAGCTCATATTTGTTGAATTGTTTTAATTGATTTGCAAAATAACGATGAAGCTGTACAACTTCAAAATCAAAATTATTTGGTTAGCAAACGAAATACACTTTCCAGGTTTTGTTTTTCACTGTTGAGGGAAACAATCTCTTCATTCCATTTCAAACTAAGTTCCATCAACTGTTTCTTGAGGGCATCGGCATTTTTTGTTTCAAACACCATTTTATTTTCAGCCATTCGGTTGATGTTGATGGCCTCTGTAATCTCGCGCAAGGTTGTTTCGCTTATTTTGTTTCTGAATGTTACAGAAACAAAATGGTTATCACTTTCTTTTCCTTGTAGGGTTTCCAGGTCGCCATTGGCTACAATTTGTCCCTGATGAAGTATTACAGCTTTTGCGCATACAGATTCTATCTCCTGCATGATGTGCGACGAGAATAAAATGGTTTTTGTTTCGCCGAGCTTTTTGATGATGTTTCTTATTTCTACTATTTGGTTGGGGTCCAATCCGGATGTAGGCTCATCAAGTATCAATACTTCGGGGTCATGAAGTATTGCAGCAGCAAGTCCAACGCGCTGTTTGTATCCTTTACTCAGCTGTTTTATTTTTTTGTTAGCCTCCTTTACAAGTCCAACTTTTTCAATTACCTGCTCAATCTTGTTTCGGACATCAGTCAATTGATGAGAATGCGCTACGAATCCGAGGTATTCTCTCACATACATGTCGGTATACAATGGGTTGGATTCGGGCAGGTAGCCAATTTTCTTCTTCGTTTCCGTAAGGGTAGTATCAACGATTTTACCACATACTTTTATTTCACCGGAACTTGGAGCAAGGTAACCGGCAATCATTTTCATCGTGGTTGTTTTGCCTGCACCATTGGGTCCTAGGAAACCAAGAATCTCTCCTTTGTTAACGGAAAAGGAAATGTTGTTGACTGCTTTTTGTTCACCGAATATTTTCGTGACTCCCGAAACTAATATTGACACTTCAAATTGACAATTTGGTGAGTGGTATGAAATTTAGGAATGGTCGGGTCTTCTGTTCTTTCCAGGTCTTTGCTGTTGGTTTTTAAAATGGCCCTGACGATTCCTATCTGTATTGATCTGTTTTGGTCCGCTTCCTTGTTGCCCTTCTTGCTGTGGTTTCTGTGGTCCTTTTTGCTGGGGTTCGCCACCTTGTTTTCTGTTTGTAGGACCTTGTTGTCTTGGATTGTTCTGCTGGCTGCGTTCCTTATCGCGACGTTTTCTGGTCGTTTTTTCCAAACTCTTCAGACTGATTTGACCAACGAGATCAGCATATTCAGGCTCAACCTCTTTTGGTTTGCCGGTAACAACTTCAACGGTTTCAAGCTCTTCAGGTCTTATTCCCTGTTTGTTTTGAGCTTTGATTCTCTTAACAGTTTCGATACTTAAAGGGTAATGTTTGCTACTGTCCTGAAGCGTGTACCACATGATATTTCTGAAAATATCTTTCTTGATTAAAAACGCTCTACCGCGAGCCACTTCAAGGGTGTCAGCATCATTCGGGAAAAACTGAAGCGCATCTAGGTAAGTATCCAACTCAAAATTCAAACAACACTTCAATCTTCCGCATTGTCCGCTTAATTTGGTTTGATTGATGCTCAGGTTTTGGTATCTGGCAGCGTTGGTGTTAACGCTCTTGAAATCTGTCAACCAGGTGCTGCAGCAAAGTTCTCGTCCACAACTTCCAATACCGCCAACCTTACCTGCTTCCTGACGGGCACCTATTTGACGCATTTCAACTTTTACCTTGAATTCACCTGCGTAAATTTTTATCAACTCTCTGAAATCAACCCTGTCATCAGCAATATAGAAATAAGTTGCTTTTTTACCATCGGCCTGAATTTCCACTTCAGCCATTTTCAATTCAAGCTTAAGCTGACGGGCAATAGCACGGCTTCTAATTAGCATTGCTGCTTCCTTCTTTTTCGTCTCAAGCATTTTTTCAATGTCTTGTTCTGTTGCTTTTCGAAGGATTTTTTTAAAGTCGGCACTTTTTTCGTCAAGGTTATTTTTTTTGAGCTGTAAGCGCACTAATTCCCCGGTGAGGTTTACCATACCCACATCAAATCCATTTACGCCCTCAACGGCGATCATTTGTCCTTTTTCGAAGAAATGAAGGGTAGTATTTTTAAAATAATCTTTACGACTGCCATTGTTGAAAGACACTTCCACAATTTTACAACTGCTTTCTGTATCTGTAAAGGGGAGATTGGCCAACCAATCATGCACGTTCATTCTGTTGCAACCGCCTGATGCACAATTGCCATGGCTTTGGCAACCACCCGGAGCTCCGTTTTTTCCAGTTCCACAACTTCCACAACCCATATGATGAATAGAATTAAAAGATGAAATTTAAAGACGTAGCCTTACCCAATATACTCAAACACACCGTCAGTGTGCCAAAATTACTGATTTGTTGCTAATTATATGGTATAACTTGATGGTTAATGCATGAAACAGCAATTTTGCATTAGCATTTCTTTCTATATAGTAATAGGCTTTATCCAGTTCAGTGGCGATGGCTTCCAATTGCTCCACTTTGCAAATTTTATTGAATCTGCCGGCCAAATCCATCAAGCTGCTTGGGTTGGATGCCATGTTGGATGCCCCTTCCAACATTCTTGCCTTTACTGCAAATTCAATAACGTGCAGGAAGTACCTGAAAAATTGCTTTTGTTTTTCTCTTCCAATTTTACTGATTTCATCAATCCATTTTACTTGTGCTGCAGGACCTGCTTTTAGACAAGCATTGAGCCATTCGCGCAAATTTCTTTCCCAGTCGTTGTCGGCATATTGCAGCAATTGAATGGCTTCCCTGAAATTTCCTTCACTTTCTGCAGCAACCCTTTCTGCAGTCTCCTTTGATGCATCATAGTTCAAAAGAAGGGCTGCTTCAATTTCTTCCTGAGGTAATGGTGCAATTTTTATCAATTGAACCCTCGATAAAATTGTAGGCAAAAGCTGTTGTTCGTTTTCTGCTACGAATAGGAAAAGTGTTTGTGGGGGCGGTTCTTCTATGAGCTTTAGCAATCTGTTGCCTTGTTCTTTCAACAATTCTGGCATCCAGATAATCAGTATTTTGTAATCTGCTTCAAAACTCTTCAACGACATCATTTTTATGATCTCCCTGCACTCTTCCGCACTGATGTTCCCTTGTTTGTTTTCTGCTTTGATGTATTGAAGCCAGTCATAAAGATTGCCATAGGGATGTTCCTTAACAAACGCGCGCCATTCTACAATAAAGTCGTTGCTCTTCGGTTTGTCGCTTCTTCCTGATATCGCAGGAAAGCTGAAGTGAATGTCGGGATGAATAAGTTGTGATGCTTTTTTACAGGCGCTGCAA
>CANHMN010000032.1 GCA_947461645.1 Chitinophagaceae bacterium
GTATTGAACAGCCGCTCCAAAGGTCCGGCCAGATTGAACAGAAACAGCAAGATTTTCAAAACCATCATCAAAGCCATTCAGGATAAAAAAGGTGAGCATATTGTAAGCCTTGATTTGCGTAAAATCCCTGAAGCCGTTTCAGATTTTTTCATCATTTGTCAGGCCAACAATAACAACCAGCTCAGGGCCATCGCCGACAACATAGAAAAAGATGTAAAAGAACACTGCGGTGAAAGTTCCTTCAAACATGAAGGCCGTCAGGCAGAACAATGGATTTTGATAGATTATGTAAATATTGTTGTTCACGTGATGTTACCCGAACCACGAAAATTTTACCAACTAGAGGAATTATGGAGCGATGCCCAAGCCATGGAACATCTTGATTAACCCGTTTACCCTATACACTACAATAATTAATTTATGAGCCAGCCAAATAATAACATACCATCAGGCAATCGTCAACCCATGGGCGATGATCCTCAAAAAAAGAAAAGCAAGTTCAACATCTATTGGATTTATGGAATCATTTTCGTTGCCATGATTTCTTACAATCTCTTGAGAAGAGTTGATGTTGACGGAATTGAAATAAGGTATCCCAATCAGTACCAGGAAATGCTTAAAAACGGCGATGTAAAGAGCATCAAAATCATTTCCAATAAAAAATTGGTTAGGGTTTTGGTTAGCAGCGATAGCATAGTAAAAAAGTCTTTTTACTATAAACCCATCGTAGCGCCAAACAATGATCAGAAAAGATTTGATGCGGTAAGCAAAAGCACTAATCCGCAGTTTTATTTCAGCATTAGTGATGTAGCCAGTTTCAACAACGATCAAAGAGAGTTTTTCTCAACGAATACAACGATTTCAAAACCTGATGTGTTTTCAGAAGATGAGGGTGAATTGTTCAGTCAGATACTCAGCACACTGCTGCCCATCCTTTTGATTGGATTTTTGTTTTACATGATGATGCGCAAAGTTGGTGGCCCAGGTGGCGGTGGTGGAAGCGGTGGCATCTTCAACATCGGTAAATCTAAGGCTACTCTTTTCGAAAAAGGCACTAAGGTTAATGTAAATTTTGGTGATGTTGCCGGTTTGGATGAAGCCAAAGTTGAAGTGATGGAGATTGTTGACTTCCTTAAAAACCCCAAAAAATATACTGCACTCGGCGGAAAAATTCCAAAAGGAGCCTTACTTGTTGGTCCTCCCGGTACCGGTAAAACGCTTTTGGCCAAAGCTGTTGCAGGAGAAGCACAAGTGCCTTTCTTTAGTTTAAGCGGAAGTGATTTTGTGGAAATGTTTGTGGGCGTGGGTGCGAGCAGAGTAAGAGATTTATTTAAACAAGCAAGAGAAAAAGCACCTTGTATCATCTTCATAGATGAAATAGATGCAATAGGAAGAGCAAGAGGAAAAAATGTTATGATGAGCAATGATGAAAGAGAAAATACACTCAATCAATTGCTTGTTGAAATGGATGGCTTTGGAACAGATTTGGGTATCATCATTTTGGCTGCAACAAACCGTCCTGATGTATTAGATAGCGCCTTATTAAGACCGGGTCGTTTCGATAGACAAATAAGCATTGACAGGCCTGACCTTGTAGGAAGAGAAGCTATTTTCAAAGTGCATTTAGGCCCAATTAAAACTTCTCAAAAACTTGATATCCATAAGCTGGCAGAACAAACACCAGGTTTTGCAGGAGCTGATATCGCTAATGTATGTAACGAAGCAGCATTGATTGCTGCAAGAAAAAACAAGGAAGCTGTTGACATGAGCGACTTCCAAGATGCGATAGATAGGGTAATCGGTGGATTGGAGAAGAAGAACAAAATCATCTCTCCAGAAGAAAAAGAAATCATTGCTTATCATGAAGCAGGGCACGCCATTTGCGGCTGGTTCTTAGAACATGCGTACCCGTTATTAAAGGTGACCATTGTTCCAAGAGGAACTGCAGCTTTGGGCTATGCTCAATATACTCCCAAAGAGCAGTACTTGTACAATACCGATCAACTTATTGATCAAATTTGCATGACATTGGGAGGAAGAGCAAGCGAAGACATTTTCTTCGGAAAAATAAGTACGGGAGCAAGCAATGACCTTCAACAAATAACTAAAATTGCTTACAGCATGGTTACCGTTTATGGTATGAATGACAAAGTAGGTAACATCAGTTACTATGATCCTTCCCAGGAAAATTATTTCACCAAACCATACAGTGAAGAAACGGGCAAAATGATAGACCAGGAAGTGAGAAAACTCATTGATGAGGCCTACATCAAAACCAAAAACCTGCTCACCGAAAAGAAAGAGGAAGTAGAAAAACTTGCCAAGGAATTGCTGGTGAAAGAAGTATTGTTCAAAAGCGATGTTGAAGCTTTGATTGGCAAACGCCCTTTTGAAGAGAAGAAGTTGCTAGATGTAGAACAAACAACAACAACCGAAACTGCCGAGGAAGAAAAAACTATTGAAGCAGAAAGCAACCACGAAACACAAGACGGCAATCATAACGAATAATACATCGTATGCCTACAAGCCCGGCTAAAGAAAATATGCTCCGACGGATTCGTCAGGCACTCAGAACACCGGTGCCTGTTCCATTTCCTCATGCAGAGAAAAATACAGCCGCTGTTTTCAAAGCAGACAGCAATGACAATGCGGTTGTTTTCGCAGAACAATTCGCAAAACTTCAAGGCAGATTCACTTTTTGTGAGGATGAAAATGCACTTGTTGCTCAATTAAAATCGTTGCTTGAAGAAAAATCCTGGACAAAGGTTTACTGCAGAGAACTCCCTTTTATTCATTTGTTGAAAAACAGTGGCGTTGAATTATACCAACAACTAGAAGATTGTGATGTATCGATAACCGGTTGTGAATGTTTGGTAGCCAGAACCGGAACCATTGTTATGAGTACTGCTCAAGAAAGTGGAAGAACAACCAGTGTTTATGCGCCCGTTCATATCTGCATTGCATTTACAGATCAGGTTGTGTTTGATGTGAAAGATGCTCTTGAAACAATCACAGAACGATATTCGGAAAATATTCCTTCGCTTATTACTTTTGCTAGTGGCCCTAGCCGTACGGCAGATATAGAAAAAACCCTGGTGACGGGCGTACATGGACCTAAAGAAGTCTATTGTTTTTTGATGGAAGCAAAACGTTAACTTCACTTCATCATGGCTAACACTAAAAAAATTTATTTTCTCTCCGATTTCCATCTGGGTGCCCCTGATCAAAAAACCAGTTTGGAACGCGAAAAAAGAATTGTTGGCTTTCTAGATAACATTAAAAATGATGCGGAAGCTCTTTTCATTCTTGGCGATTTGTTCGACTTCTGGTTCGAATACAAATATGTTGTTCCTAAAGGTTTTGTTCGTATCCTCGGTAAGTTGGCGGAAATAAGCGACATGGGCGTACCTATTCATTTTTTTGTAGGCAATCATGACATGTGGATGAAAGACTATTTCACAAAAGAACTCAACATCAATGTTTACCATCATCCTAAAGTATTTGAATGGCAAGGGAAACGTTTTTTTATCGGCCATGGTGATGGATTAGGGCCCGGAGATCATGGCTATAAATTTGTAAAGAAAATATTTCGAAATAAAATTGCTCAGTTTTTGTTTGGCATATTGCCTCCTGCCATTGGCATAGGATTGGCAAATTATTTCAGCAGAAAAAGCCGTGCAAAAGCAGCTAAAACAGACGAAGTTTTTTTAGGCGAAGAAAAAGAATGGCTCATCAGCTTTTGCAAAGACAAATTGAAAGAAGAACATTTCGATTACTTCGTTTTTGGCCACCGACATCTACCGCTGGATGTTCAGCTCAATGACAACAGCAGGTACATCAATCTTGGCGACTGGATAAAATATTTCAGTTATGCTGAACTTTCCAACGGAAATATGACCTTAGCTTACCATCAAAAATAAAACGCTTGCAAAAGAAAAAATTGTTTGCTTGTTGTGTAACGCTCCTCCTACTTGCCTCATGTATGTTGAAAGCACAAAGCATTCAACAAGACCCTTTACCTGTGACGCTGTCTGTTTTTATCGGTGGTGATTTTACAGATGCTGAAACAGACAACCTCAACAACATAATCGTCTTGAACAAAACAGGCCGGTTGACGAAGTACAATGAAAAGGGAGACTCCATTGCATGCTTCAACGATATCACCAAAATAGGAAGACCCAATTCAATTGATGTAAGCAACCCGATGAAAATATTGCTCTGGTCGCAACGCAATGCTACACTTACTTTACTCGACAGATGGCTTTCGCAAAGAAATCAAATCAGGATAAATGAACCCGGTGGCAATGCAGTACAGGCAATTGGTTGTTCCTACGATAACAACATCTGGTATTTCAACCCCATCGACCAACAACTCAAAAAAATTGACGACCAAAATCAAATGCTTCTCGAAAGCAACGATATGCGTTCCGTAACCGGAGAATCGATTAACCCAATGTTCCTTCTAGACAGAGATGGCTGGGTAATCTTGCAGGATACCTCCAAAGGTATTTTTCTGTTTGACCAATTTGGTGTATTCAAAACAAAATTGAATGTCAAAAGCAAGGCTGCTTCATTGCAAAATAAAATAGTTTACAGCATCAATGGCCATTTCTTACACGAGTATAACCCCAATACCATGCAAGAAGCAATACATTGGATAGCGCTTTCTTCAAACGATGGAATTATAACAAGCATCAGTAAATCAAGTATCTTGCTTTTGAAAAAAGAAGGCCTTTACCTCTACAAAATAAAAAACTAAGCCTTACTTTTAATTATGCCGTTTTACAATTACATAATTCTCAACAACAGCGTTATCTCTTTGGCTATTGTATTTGGGCTAATTTTTACGATTGCTTTATGCAGAAAAATGCTTTCGCACTATGTAGCATCGCTACTATATATACCCATCAATAAACAATGGAAATCTGTTGAAAAAAAAGATTTCATTGGCCTCATCATCAAGCCGCTGGGTTGGTTTATTGCTGTCTTGATAGCAGTGGCAGCATTTGAAAACCTTTTTTTTCCAAAAGAATGGAAAGTAAACATTTATGGGCAGGGCCTAGATGTTGTTCTTCATAAAGTTGGGTTATGCCTGATCTTAGTTTTCTTTTTTTGGGTGGCGTTGAGTTTTATCAATTTTATAGCATTGGTATTGGATAGCAATGCAAAGTTGACAAAAGACAAACGCGATGACCAGGTTATTGTCTTTTTCAGAGATTTTGTGAAGGTTATTGTTTGGATCTTTGGTATTCTTAGTCTACTTAAAGTAGGCTTCAACGCCGATATAGGTTCCTTGCTAACCGGCTTAAGCATTGTGGGAGCTGCTTTGGCGCTGGCAGCAAAGGAAAGCATTGAAAACCTGATTGCCTCTTTTATCATTTTCTTCGACAAACCATTCTATACCGGTGATGTGGTGAAAGTGAACAGTTTCAGCGGAACAATTGAACACATCGGCTTAAGAAGTACAAGAATACGAACCAATGATCAAACCTTAATTACGGTTCCCAACAAACAAATGGTTGATGGCGTTGTAGACAACTGGTCGCAACGTACGGCAAGAAGAGCTGAAATGAAAATAGAGCTTGATACATCAAACGATACTAAAGCAGTGAACTTGTTGCTCGAAAACATTAAATCCTATTTAGAAAGCAGCAAAGCGGAAATAAACAACCACAGTGTCTTCATCACTGATTTTACCAAATCGCATCTCACCATTACCATCGAATATTTTACGATTCCCTTTGAAATGGAAAAATTCCAAGCGGTAAAACAAGAGGTGGCCCTGAAGTTAAAGTCATTGCTTGAAGAAAATGGAATGAAGTTGGCCAGGGCAGGTAATGAAATCAATATCATCAATACCGATGGCGGTTTCAGCAGCGGAAATTCCGGAAGTACTATTATTTAAGAAGGTTAGTCATGGCTTCGTCCCAGTTGCCTGAGCTTCCATATTCCACCACACGTCCTGTTTCTTTTCCATCTTTCATAACAATAATTGTAGGTACATGGGTGATGTGGAATGCCTGAGCAATATTATCGATTGTTTTTTTGTCTCTGTCAACGCCAAAGAAAACAATGTTCTCTTCTTTCATTCCTGTTAGCTCCTGAAGTTTATAAAACTGAGGCAGCAGGTTTTGCGTGTCTTCGCACCAGGTTCCGCCAAAAACAATAAAATTAACTTTTGAGCTTGAAGCAAGAAAAGCATGCAACAATTCAGGTGAGGGATTGAATTTTTCTTTGTTTCCGACAAACCAATCAAAAGCCGTTTCGTTTTGAAGAATGCCTTTGTTGAGAATGCCTTTGTAAATAACCCCTTTTGGATTTTTTTCGTCTTTGAAGCTGGTGAAAGATTGTTGAGCCTTTGTTTGAAAAGCTAAAGCAATAAAGAGAAGGCAGACTATCCATTTGTTCATGTACAATCAATTTTTAATTAAAGCCCTGTTTTAAGTTCGTGTAGAAAAGCCTGAAGGTTTTTCATAGACTCAATGAGTTCGAATTTTTTTTCGGCATGTTTATTTTTTTTCAAAAATTCTTTTGCACCGTCGATGGTGAATTTTCTTTCGCGAAGCAAGCTGTAAATCAACTTTAAGTTTTTGATGTCTTCAGGACGAAAGAATCGGTCGCCTTTTCCATTTTTTTTGGGTTTGAGGATATCAAATTCATTTTCCCAGAATCGAATGAGGGAGTGATTTACTTTGAACATTTCCGTAACGGCACCAATGCTGTAATAGCTTTTGGAAAAAAGGATTTCATCAGATGGAATCTCAATGCGATCAAGGGTTGAGGCCATTTCGCTGATCTTCATTCTGCCCCGCGTGGATTTTATTTTTTCAATGGCTTGATCATTAGTCGCATTAGTCGAAATTGGTTTTGAGGCGTGTACTTCAACCTCAATTGGTTCCTCATGAATGGCAGCAGGCGGCGGTGGAACCAATTTCCGCTCCGAACGTGTTTCTGATTCACTTTCAGAAAAGTCAAAATCAATAGAAGTTTGCTTTGCCGGCATAAGCTATGTTTAGAAGTAAATGATAAATTTAAAGTTAATCAAAACTTTTTGCACTTCCTTTGGATGCAATTTTTAGAATTCTGTCGTATTGCTCTGCATTCAGGTCATTGTAAAAAAAGTAGACAGGGTCTACCTCGTTTCCGTTGATGCGCACTTCATAGTGGCAATGTGGCCCAGTACTTTTTCCTGTGCTGCCTACCCAACCAATGACTTCACCCCTTTTCACCCGCTGACCGTTCCTTACTTTTATTTTAAACATGTGCCCATAAAGCGTTTCGTATCCATATCCATGATTGATGACCACATGATTTCCGTAACCGCCATCAGATAGCCCGGCTGTTTTAACTACACCATTCCCTGTGGCATAAATGGGCGTTCCTCTGGGAGCGGTAAAATCAAGTCCCTTGTGCATTTTCGGTGTTCCATATACTGGATCGATTCTCATACCATATCCACTGGCAATGCGGTCAAGTTGTTTGTTGCTTACAGGCTGAATGGCAGGTATACTCACAAGTTTCGCCGACTGACCCTTTATGAGTTGGGCGATTTTTTCATAGCTGTTAAACTGAAAAACTATGCGGGAGTTGATGTTATTAAGCTGATTTTCGATGTTTGAAGCAATGTCCTCTTCATCTATTCGGGTGATTTTTTTGATTTCCTGTTGTCTTTCTATAAGCTTGGCTCTTGTGCTATCGGGCACCGGATTGGCTTCAAAAATAGAGCGGTATACTTCGTTGTCTCTTTTCTCGAGGGAAGACATTTGTTGCTGAAGCTCTTTTACACGTTCCCCCAACTGATTGTAATTGTCTTTGAGCGCTTCATATTTTTTATTAGCCTCTAGTTCTCCGGGCTTGGGGAAAAAACGGATATATAGATAAATAACAATGGAAGAAGCTACCATCAAACCGGAAAACAACCCGAAAAAACGCAACAATTTGACCCTAATTGGGGTAACCAGTTTTTCGAAACGGAGCGTATTGGTGTTATAGTAATATTTTATTTTCTTCATCGAAGTACATTCCTGAACCGATGGTTTTAAAACTCATCGGTAATCATTAAATTGCACCCCATTGAGGGATAAAGCCTGAATCCAAGGCCTACAAATATAGCCCTATAATTTGCAATTAGCAACGTATTCAAACTACCAATTTATGATGACGGCTTCTGAGATCAGACAACATTTTCTGGATTTTTTCAAATCGAAACAACATACCATTGTTCCTTCTGCGCCTATTGTAGTAAAAAATGATCCAACATTGCTTTTTACCAATGCCGGAATGAATCAATTCAAAGATTATTTTCTGGGTAATAAAAAAGCGCCATCAAATCGTGTTGCCGACACCCAAAAATGTTTGCGCGTAAGCGGTAAACACAACGATCTTGAAGAAGTAGGTGTAGATACCTATCACCATACCATGTTTGAGATGCTCGGCAACTGGAGCTTTGGCGATGCCGACAATCCCTCTGTGGGTTACTTTAAAGCGGAGGCCATTGCCTGGAGCTGGGAGCTGCTTACGGAAGTTTATAAAATTGACAAAGACAGGCTTTATGTAACCGTGTTTGAAGGTGATGCTAATGAAGGCATTCCGGCTTCAAGCGTTGCCCTTGCCGAATGGAAAAAAATTGTTCAGGAAGAGAGAATCATCTATGGTAATAAAAAAGACAATTTCTGGGAGATGGGCGACACTGGTCCCTGTGGCCCCTGCACCGAAATACATGTAGATTGCAGATCTGAAGCAGAAATAGCAGCAACTCCCGGCCGCGACCTTGTTAACAAAGACCACCCTCAGGTAATTGAAATCTGGAACAACGTATTCATTCAATACAACAGAAAAAAAGACGGCAGCCTCGAGCCGCTACCAGCCAAACACGTAGACACTGGAATGGGATTTGAAAGACTGGTAAGGGTGTTGCAAAAAAAACAAAGCAATTACGACACCGATGTGTTTTCAGGAACCATTCAGGCTACAGAAAAAATAACAGGGAAAAAGTACACTGCGCTTGACGACAAAGAAAGTGTCGCTTTCAGGGTATTGGCAGATCACATCAGAGCTATATCCTTTACCATTGCAGATGGACAACTTCCTTCCAACAACGGTGCAGGTTATGTAATCAGAAGGATATTAAGAAGAGCTGTTCGTTATTATTATTCTTATCTCGATTACAAACAACCACTATTATTTCAATTGCTTCCTGTTATTGCCCAACAATTTGAAGACGTATTTCCAGAATTGATCAAACAACAGGAATTTGTTGCCAAGGTAATTAAGGAGGAAGAAGAAGCATTCTTGCGCACTTTGGACAAAGGCCTCAAGAAAATAGACAGCATTGTTGCAACAGCTCAAAACCAGGCAGAAAAAACCATTTCAGGCTCAGATGCATTTGAGTTGCTGGATACCTTCGGTTTTCCGATTGACCTCACCCGCTTAATTGCACAAGAAAACAACTTATCGGTTGATGAAAACGGATTCGAAAAGGAAATGCAAGCCCAAAAAGACCGAAGCAGGGCTGCAACGGCATTAGATACTGAAGACTGGACCATCATCAACGAAGGCAATTCAATGGGTTTTACAGGTTATGAATGGCTTGAAAACAATACAAAAATTCAGCGATTCAGAAAAGTAAAAGGAAAAGGAAAAGAGTTGTACCAAATTGTATTGGAACAAACTCCTTTTTATGCAGAAAGCGGTGGTCAGGTAGGCGATACCGGTACAATCTCTGTAAATGGCAATTCGATTAACATTGTTGATACCAAAAAAGAAAATGACCTTATTATTCATTTTGCTGAACAATTGCCTGAAAACCTACATGGTGATACCCTTGCTAAAGTAGATACAGCAAGAAGAAAAAAAATCAGTGCACATCACAGTGTAACCCATTTGATGCACGCTGCATTGAGAGCTGTATTGGGAAAACATGTGGCTCAAAAAGGAAGTATGGTAAATGATGAGCAGCTGCGCTTTGATTTTTCACACTTTTCAAAAGTAACTGATGAAGAATTGAAAGATGTGGAGGCAATGGTAAACGAAAAAATAAGAGAGAACATTCCTGTAGTGATTAAATCCATGCCAAAAGATGAAGCTGTTGCCCTTGGCGCGATGGCGCTTTTTGGTGAAAAATACGGAGATACTGTTAGAGTGGTAATAATGGACCCTGCATACTCCATTGAATTGTGTGGCGGAACGCATGTTGGCTCAACCGGTGAACTTGGTTTGTTCAAAATTAAAAGCGAAAGTGCTGTTGCTGCAGGCGTAAGAAGAATTGAAGCCGTAACCGGCTTTGCTGCTGAGCAGTTGATCAATGCACAAATAGCGCAACTTAATGCCATCAAAGAGCAACTTAAAAATCCGAAAGACCTGAACAAGGCCATAGAAAACTTATCTGCTGAAAACAGCGCCCTTCAAAAAAGAATTGAATCACTGGAAGCACGTCAGCTTGTTGGCATAAGAAATGAATTGATGCAAAAAGACCAAATCATCGACAACGTTTGCTTTATCGGCGAGATCGTTGAAGTACCAAGCGCAGATGCGTTGAAGAAACTTTGCCTCGACTTGAAACACCACATACACGATCACCTGCTTGTGCTTTGTTGCAACATAGGTGGCAAAGCAAATGTTGCTGTTGGAGTAAGTGAAACTGTTGCCCAAGCTAAAGGACTTGATGCATCCAAAATCATCAAGGAAATAGTTAGCCCTTTAATCAATGGAGGTGGTGGAGGCCAAAAAACACTAGCAACGGCGGGCGGGCAGGAAGCTGGCAATTTTAACACTGTTTTTGAAAAACTGAAATTACTTTTGCAATCCTAAAACTATTAAAATCTCATATTATGAAACGCTTTTGCTCATTTGCCTTTTTCAGTGCAATTGTTTTTTCAGGACTAACCACTTACGCACAACAAGAGGAATCACCCTCAATCATCAAAAAAGAAAAAAGAGAAATCATCATACGAAACAATAATGATGAAGATCAACGAATAATTGTTCAAATGGATGGTGATGGCGTTAGCATAAACGGCAAGCCAATCGATGCAGAGCGCAACAGTAATGTGATCATCAGAAAATTCAACTTTGATGATCAAGACATTAAAAACGGAATGCTTAAAAAGCTGGAGGAAGAATCGGATAGCTTGGCATTTCTTGGTGTTATGACCATGTCTGCAGAAAATGGCGGAGCAGAAATAACGGATGTTTCAGAAAATTCCGCCGCAGCTAAAGCCGGTTTGAAAGAGGATGATGTAATCATTAAAATGGCTGGCCAGCCAATTGAGGATTCGGAATCACTTGTTCAGGCGGTACAAAAACAGAAGCCCAACGATCAGGTTGAAATCGTTTTTTTAAGGAACGGAAAGGAAAAGAAAACAACAGCTACATTACAACTTAAAAAGGCGAGCAGAAAAAAAATCGTTATGATGCAGCAAGGTGTTCCTTTGAAAAAATTTGAATTGAAAGATCCAACAGGCAAACCTAAATTGGATGAAATGGACATCAATGTTGATATTGCTGAGTTGATTGGAGAAGACTTTTTAAGTAATGACAATGGTTTCAGCTATAGTTTTTCCAAAAAGGAAAAATTGGGCTTGAAATTACAAGATACCGAAAACGAAAAAGGGGTAAAGGTTCTTGAGATTACCGATAATTCCCTTGCTTCAAAATCCGGA
>CANHMN010000033.1 GCA_947461645.1 Chitinophagaceae bacterium
AAGGATTTTCAAATCAATTCAAATGCGGGTTTCGTAATTTATAAAGCAACTTCTAGGTCTTTTGCAGCCAACACGAGCGGAGGTTTGAGTATCCCTGGTGTTTATTCTTTGGCAAACTCCGTTAACAGAATCAGGAACAACGGTTCAAATGTTTTTGAATCTATTTCTAACTACAAAAACCGTGGTTTGTTCGTTCGTGCCGATATCGGCTACAAAAACTTCGCTTTCATAGAAGGTTCATATCGTCGTGATTATACTTCTGCTGAACCTCAGGGAAGTTACATTAATACCAAATCATTGGGTGCGTCATTGGTTTTCTCTGATTTGATTCAAGACAAATCCATTCTGAGCTTCGGTAAAATTAGAGCTTCATGGGGCCAGATTTTGAACTCTTTGAGTCCTTACGATTTGGATACATACTATACAGTAGCTGATAACTATAACGGAAATCCAACAATGGCCGAGCCAAATGTTTTGGTTGATCCACAACTTCGTGGTGCAGCCAACGATGAAAAGGAAATCGGTGTGGAATTAAGATTTCTTAAAAACAGAATAGGTACAAGCGTTACTTATTATTCCAGGGTAAATAAAAATTTCCCTGTTGCTATCACCACTACAGGTACTACAGGATATACTTCCATCAGAACCAATGCTGGAGAAATTGCTAAATCCGGTTTGGATGTTCAATTGAATGGTCGCGCATTAAACATGAAAAATATCACCTGGGATATCTCCGGAACTTGGGGGTATCTATTGAAAAACCAGGTAGTTTCCATTGCAAAAGATGGCAGCATAACCAGATTGGTTTCTGCAAGCGGTTCCTATGGTCCTACAACTACCAATCCAATTTCGGCATGGACTGTAAGTGAGGTTGGACAAACCTGGGGTCAGTTACATGGTACAGGTATCAAGTACCTTAACGGAAAGCCGGTTTTGAATCCTGATGGTACATATGTTAGCCAGGCAGATGTTAACTATGGCAGTGTATTGCCAAAATATACAGGAGGTTTCCAAAACAGCTTCATTCTTTTTCAGAATTTCCAGCTTAACGTAAATATTGACTACTCTGTGGGCGGTAAGTTTTTCTCTCTTTCCAACTACTGGGGTGATTTTTCCGGTTTAACAGCACGTACTGCGGCATTGAACGACAAAGGAAACTCCATCAGAGATGCAGTTGAAGACGGAGGTGGTGTTCATGTTGTTGGTGTAGATGCCAATGGTAATAATTTTGATACCTATATGGCTGCTAAAGATTATTTTGGTCAGTTTTACTCCTCTAAGATCAGTGAGAAGAGCGTATACGATTTGACTTATGTAAAAATGAGGGAATTGAGTTTAGGCTATAATATTCCGATTCAAAACATGAAAGTTGGCAAATACATCAAAGGGGCAACTATATCGTTTATCGGTAGAAACTTCTGGTTGATGTATTCCAAAACCAAAGATTTTGATCCTTCGGAAATCAGTGGAACACAGGGTGAAGACGGCCAGTTCCCTGGAACAAGGTCTTATGGTGTTAACTTGAGAGTGAATCTATAATTTGAACTTCTAAATCTAGAATAATGAAATACAAATATTTTAAATCCTTTTGCGCTTTTAGCTTCCTGCTAGCTTCCATTGCAATTACAGGTTGCGATAAACTCGAAGATTTTGGAGATACAGATACACGAACAGATGCGTCTGTGACTCCAATCACTTCAAATCTTTTAACCAATGCTCAAGTGCCTATAGCGAATCTTTTCTCCAGCACAGCTGGAGGTATTAGAGGTGCTTTATATGCTCAACAGTGGGCAGAAACCCAGTATACCGACGTTTCTATTTATGGTAACCCACAATTGGATTTTGGAGCTACTTATGCCGGTGCTTTGAAAGATTTGCAAGGTATTATTGATTTGAACACTAATCCATCAACTAAATCAACGTTCAACGTTATTGGTACAGTTGCAAATCCACTTGGTTCAAATGCTAATCAAATAGCAGTTGCTACTATACTGAAAAGCTATTATTTATGGACAATTACTGACAGATGGGGAGATATTCCCTACTCTGAGGCTTTAAAAGGAGCGTCAAACTTAACTCCAAAGTATGATAAACAAGAAGACATTTACAGAGCCTTATTGGCTGATTTGAAAGCTGCGGTGAATGGTTTTGATGATGGGGCTGATGTTGCAGGAGATATCTACTTTGATGGAAATGCTGACTCTTGGAAGAAAGTGGCAAACTCTATGAGAATGCTGATAGCACTTCGTATGAGTAAAGTTTATCCAAATCCCGGTGAGTTTGCGGCAACAGAATTTGCAGATGCATCTAATGATCCTGCCGGCGGAATTGAGTCTAATACTGACAACTGGACTATGGTTTATCCGGGAGGTACCACTCTTCAGACAAATGTTTTCTTTAGCGCATTAAACGGACGCAGAGACTATGCACTAAGCAGAACAGTTTCTGATATCTTAGATAACATGAACGATGACAGGAGAGGAGTTTTTGGATCGTCTGAACAGGGATTTCCTTATGGATTGCCACGTGATCAAGCTGTGGCTTTTGGTAGCTCCTATGCCAAGCCTTTTAATCCAAGTGTAATTTCAGCAACATCACCAATCGTTATTTTGCCAGCCTCTTATGTTTTGCTTGCTAAAGCCGAAGCTGTAGAATTGAATTGGATTTCTGGCAACTCCAAAGATTTGTATGAAGATGGTGTAACTGCATCATTCGAACAATGGAATTTGTCAACTGCTTCTGATTACCTTGCAGGTAGTGCAGAATTTAACAATGGTGCTGGAGGTGGTTCTGATATCGGATTTATCTCTGAATTTCCATCTATAGTTGGCGCTGATGCAAATACAACCTCTACGCTCGAAAGAGTAAGGTTACAGCGTTATCTTGCCTCTTTTGGTGATGGTATTCAAGCTTGGGCAGAGTGGAGAAGAACAGGTATTCCAAGATTGAAGCCAACAGCTTTTGGAGTAAACACGCCAAAAGAAATTCCAAGAAGATTGACTTATGGCACAACTGAGTACGCAGCAAATCCAACCAACGTTGCAGCGGCAGCTGCTCGTTTATCAGCTGGTGATGTGATGAACTCACGTATGTGGTGGGACAAACCATAATATGAATTTTCTTTGCTTTGAAAAATATTTCATAACTATAATTACGAATAAAATGATATTCTCAAATCTAAAAAAGTTGATTCTTCCTTTTGCAGCCTCTATGGTTTTTATAGGTTGCGAAAAGCCAGAAACCACAGACCAATTGGGTGACAATGGCCAGAAGATTATTTCCTTCAAATCAGTTGGGGGATTAGGATCCAACTTCAGTAATAGTACTTTGGTCTTGGATGCAACAAGCACTGAAGAAACCGTTGAATTTCAGTTGGAATACCAAGGTCCAAAGGTTTTTGAAAATGACGTTACCGTCACCGTTGCACTTGATGACGCTGCAAGGGTAACTTTCAACTCTACTTCGGGTCCTTTGAATCAGTTCGAGGCCATGCCAGACAGCATGTACACCATTAACACCACCACTGCAGTTATTAAAGCCGGCGAAGTATTCTCTAGCTTGCTTTCCATCACTTTTAATCCAAGTTATTTTGATCCTGCAGTAAGTTACATGATACCTGTAACCATAACCAACATCTCTGGAGCGCCTTCTGATGTAAAAAAAGCACCCAGCACAGGAACAGTTTACTTCCGTGTAATAGGAAATCCGTTGGCAGGATCATATGTATCAAACGGCTATTTTTATCACCCAACAGCTGCAAGGGATATTGTAGATGAGCCAAAAAGTCTTGTGCCAGTATCAAGTACAAAATTGATTTGTGATATGGGAGATTTTGGAGGCGCTTATACTATTATTCTTGAAACAGACCCTGTTACCAACAAAGTAACGATTTCTCAGGATCCAAATTCAGGATATCCTGGATCTGCAGGCACAACCTATGTTCAGTTTGACGAGGGACTTCCTTCATCAAACCCCGGTTATACCTCCTCTTGGCCTAACTCTGATCAATGCAACAATACATATGATCCAGCAACCCAAACCTTCAAATTAAGGTATGCATATTTGGGGGGGTCAGGCTATAGGGTTACAGAAGAATTTATTGTTAAGCAATAAATCATTAATTTTACTTTTCAATAATAAAAGCTCCAATTTGGAGCTTTTATGTTTTAGTAAACTAACTAAAAAAATAAAATCAAAATGAGTAATAACAACCAAGAAAATCAAATCAACATTGAAATTTCCGAAGAAGTAGCCGAGGGCACTTACGCAAACCTTGCCATCATTACCCATAGCCAGGCCGAATTTGTAGTAGACTTTGTAAATGTGATGCCTGGTACACCAAAGAGCAGAGTTAAAAATAGAATCATACTTACTCCCTTTCATGCCAAGCGTTTTATGAAAGCTATGATTGACAATGTAAAGAAATATGAAGCGGCCAATGGCTTAATTCAGGATTCAGATGCAGCTGAAATCCCCTTCAATTTTTCCGGTCCTGTGGGGCAAGCATAATGTCGATCTCCAGTAATTTTCATTCAGGCCAACAGGGATCTTGAAAGTTATTATAATTTCCCTTCGTCTGCAAAGCTGTAATATCCCTCATCACTCACAATAAGATGGTCGAGCAGTTTTATGTCAAGTAGATTGGCTGCTTCGGCTATTCTTTGCGTAATACTTTCATCTGCTCTGCTGGGTTGTAAGTTTCCGGAAGGATGGTTGTGACAAACAATCATTCCCGTGGCTTCATGCTCAATCGCTTTTTTCATGATAATTCTTGGGTCAGCTACAGTGCCTGTTATTCCTCCCTTACTAATAACTTCAAAATGAATAACAGCATTGGCTCGGTTCAAAAGTACAATTGCAAAAATTTCATAGGTTAAATCTTGAAAATAGCTTTTCAAATAATCTGCAATGTCTTTACTGCTACGGATGATGGTTTTATTGATTTTAAACCCTGCACCTCTTCTTCTTCCCAATTCCATTGCAGCTGCAATAAGAATCGCTTTTGATTCACCAATACCATTTATTGTTTTCATTTCTTGTAACGACATTTTTGAAAGCAAGGGCAAATTATTTTCGGCTTTGTTCATTAGAATCCTGGCAACATCCATGGCGGTTAATTCCCTGGTTCCTGAGCGCAACAGTATGGCAATGAGTTCAACATTGCTGAGGCTGCCGATTCCTAACCGAATCGTTTTTTTATAGGGTTGATCATCCTCCGCCCAGTTTTTGATGGATGTGGAGGGCTTGTTAATATTTTTCATAAAACTTCATATTGTAAATTATAAACTAAGCGTAATTTCGTACAACCAATTTTACCCACCTAAATCATTTCACATGAAATCCAACGCTAAAATCTTCTCAGGAAGGGGTTCAAAATACCTTGCAGAAAGAATAGCACATCAATTCGGAGAACCGCTGGGTACCGTTAGAATTCAGTCTTTCAGCGATGGAGAACTAGGGGTGGAGTTTGAAGAAAGCATAAGGGGTAAATTTGTTTTTCTCATTCAAAGTACTTTTTCGCCATCAGACAACCTGATGGAACTTTTGTTAATGATAGACGCGGCAAAGCGTGCCTCAGCTTACAAAGTAATTGCAGTTATTCCCTATTATGGTTATGCTCGTCAAGACAGAAAAGACAAGCCTAGGGTTGCCATTGCTTCTAAGCTTGTTGCCAATATGCTTACTGCTGCAGGTGCCGATAGGGTAATCACCATGGATTTGCATGCACCACAAATTCAAGGCTATTTCGATATTCCTGTAGATCACTTGGAATCTTCAGCAATTTTCATTCCTTACATCGATAACCTTAATTTATCTAACCTGACATTTGCAGCTCCTGATGTAGGCTCTGCCAACAGAATTCGTGAGATAGCTTCTTTCTTTGAAACGGATATGGTAATATGCGACAAACACCGCAAGAGAGCCAATGAGATTTCAAGCATGGTTGTAATTGGTGATGTAAAAGACAGAGACATTATTCTTATAGATGATATTTGCGACACAGGCGGTACACTAACTAAAAGTGCGGCATTGATGATGGAAAAAGGTGCAAGAAGTGTAAGGGCCCTTTGTACACATCCTGTTTTGAGTGGAAATGCCTATGATAACATCAACAATAGTGTGCTCGAGGAGCTAGTGGTTTGTGATACTATTCCTTTGAAACAACAAAGCTCCAAAATAAAAGTACTTTCAACCGACGAATTGTTTGCCGTTGCCCTAAGAAACGCATACGAAAACAAGAGCATCAACAGCCTCTTTATTCGTTCACAGACTAGAAAAAAGAAATAGGATTAGTGCCTTTTACTTGGTATGAAATTCAGTAATATATACTTTATTGAATTGCATTTATCTTACTATTTTCTTTACTATTCGTTTAACCTTATTATCACCCAACTTTCATTTTCTGCTTTTTTTTCATTGAATTCAAGCAATGAACCCTTAACTTCGCGCCTCATTTAAAATTATAACATCATGAAATCAATTACAATCGAAGGTCAGCTGAGGACCGAAAGCGGTAAAAAAGCCACCCGCCATCTTCGCTCTCAGAAACTCGTGCCAGGTGTAATTTACGGCGGCAAAACTGAAATCAATTTTGCAGCACCGGCAACATCATTCAAATCAATCGTTTACACTTCTGAGTTTTTAATTGCAGAAGTAACAGTGGAGGGTAAAATGTACAAATGCATTTTGAAAGACCTGCAATTTGATAAAGTTACCGACGCGCTTATACATGTTGACTTTTTGGAACTGGTTGAGGATAAAAAAGTTATTGCAACCCTACCATTAAAGTACATTGGAACTCCTGAAGGTGTTAAAGCCGGAGGTAAACTAATTACCAAGATGAAAGCCATCAAGGTTAAAACTTATCCGAAGTATTTGAAAGAGTCAATTGAAGTAGATCTTTCCAATCTTCAATTGAACGAAAATCTAAGGGTAGAAAATATTATCACAGAAAATATGGAGGTGATGAATTCTCCAAGAATTCCAATTGCCTCTATAGCAATGACACGTCAATTGAAACAGGAAGAAGCTGCAGCTCCAAAAGCCGGTGCTGCCAAGGCTGCTGCACCTGCTGCCGCTCCAAAAAAGTAAAATTCGATTTTTTGAAAAAGCAGGCTGCCTAAAAAGGTTAGCCTGCTTTTTATTTGAAAGCCTCTGTGTTCAGTCAAATCGAATGGGTAGCGTTCCTCAAAATATATTAAAACCCAAAACCGATTGTGCCTAACTTGAATTAACTTCGCCTCTTAATTTTGAATTATGGGAATGGATAAAAATACCATCATTGGTTTTGTATTGATAGGAGCTCTTCTGATTGCCATGTTTGCCATCAACAGCAAAAACAGACTGGCCTACGAAGCTGAACAGAAAAGAGTAGCTGATTCCATTGCGAAAAATGCGCCGAAGCCCCAAGCCAAAGATGTTGCTAAGGCAACAGGGATAACATCCAAAGGAAATGATTCTGCTAAACTGGGAAGCTTTGCCCAAGAAGCCTTGCCAAAATCCATTTCTATTTTGGAAAACGATGTAATGGAAATCTCATTTTCCAACAAAGGTGCCAAACCAGAGACCATTAAACTTAAAAAATACAAAACCCATGAAGGAAAGCCGATTGTTTTGGATTCTTCTGCCTTCCATCATTTCAATTACAACTTCAATGTAGGAGTAAACCAAACTGCAGAAATCATTGATTTGATGTTTGCCCCTCAAACAGTAATAAAAAACAATGACGGCACACAAACGATTTCTTTCCTTGCTTCAGATTCTTTGGGAAAGAAAATCAAGCACCTATTTACATTGAAGCCAAACGATTACCTGTTGGATTTTTCAATCGAAATAGATGGCGCCAATCAATTGTTCTCTCAGCGTGCACTTAATTTTTCCTGGCAAACTGAAGCCTTGCCAATAGAGAAAGATAAAGCTTACGAACAAACGCAAACTAACGTCTGTTTTCTCGAAAATGGAGATTACGATTTTGAATACATCAGTAGCTCCGGATCAAAGACGTTCAAACAAAATTTGAATTGGCTGGCTTTAAAGCAGCAATTTTTTGTAAGCGGGATTGTCGCCAAAAGCAAAATGGATAATGTAAATGTGGGTTGGACTTTACCCAACGAACAAAGCAAAGATAATTACCTGGCTAGAGTTTCCACTACCGGACAGATTCCATTTGAGGGCATATCGGATCACCAGAACATAGCCCTGCAATTTTACTTTGGCCCGAGTGATTACAATATCCTTAAAAAATACAATTCCCAATTGGAAAACATAGTTCCATTGGGATCTGGGATTTTTGCTTTTGTGAAATACATCAATAGGCATTTTCTTTTGCCCGTTTTCGATTTCTTGCAAAAGAATGTGGCTAGTATGGGTATCGTTATTTTGCTTCTTACGCTTTTGATTCGATTGATTACTTCGCCTATTTTGTATAAGAGCTACCTCAGTGGTGCCAAGATGAAAGTGCTTAAGCCAGAGGTAGATGCATTGAGAGAAAAGTACAAGGATGACCAGCAGACTTTCGGTATGGAACAAATGAAACTTTGGAAAAGTGCAGGAGTGAATCCTTTAGGAGGATGCTTGCCGGCTTTGTTACAGATTCCTATATTCATGTCTCTGTATTATTTCTTCCAATCCAATATTGATTTAAGAGGGAAAGGATTTTTGTGGGCAGCTGATTTGGCCTCTTATGACTCTATTGCCAAACTGCCGTTTAACATTCCGTTTTATGGCGATCATGTTTCCTTGTTTACATTGACTGCTGTAGTTACCAGTTTGTTGATTTCATTGTACGGAATGAGCAACATGCAAGACAACAGCAATCCAATGATGAAATACATGCCATTTATTTTCCCTGTTCTCTTGTTAGGCGTGTTCAATAAATTGCCTGCTGCCTTGACTTGGTATTATACTATCTCGAATTTTATAACCTTGTTGCTTCAGTTTATCATACAGAAATACATCATTGACCATAACAAAATCATGTTGGAAATCGCAGAGAATAGAAAAAAGCCTGTTAAGAAATCAAAGATGCAGGAGCGTATTGAGGCTATGCAAGAAAGCCAGCGTAAACTCAAAGAACTCAAAGACAAATCAGGGAAAAGTTAATTGCTGAAGCTATTTGTTAATGATATCTAAAACCTGCTTTATACTGAAAAGCAGGTTTTTTTTCGTGTAAAATAATTGGAAAGAAGCTTAACTTTAAAAAAACATACCCATGAACAAATTAAAACCACTTCTTTATTTTGTTTTTCTTTTTGCGGTAGCAACTCTATCCAAATTTACATTTGCGCAAAAAAACATTAACGATGTTTCATTGGTCTATTCTCTTTCCTATTTAAAGAATGACGTTGGTGGTCGTAATCTTGAAAACAACTCCGTTGGAGAAATTAAACTCTCGATTAAGGCTAAACAAAGTAAGTGCGAAACGATTTACAAATCGGGTAAAGAAACTACTTATTTCAATCAGGAAAGCAACAAAGGAGTAGTATTGAAAGAATTTATGGGGCAGGAATTGTTGGTTTTGTTAACAGCAGAAAACTGGATGGAAAAAAATGCAGCTTTTCAAAATGCTCAATTCACCATCACAGATTTCAAGCAAAATATTAATGGCGTTCCCTGTAAACAAGCCATTGCAGAAATATCAGGGGGAAGGATTGTTGTGTACCTTAATCCGCAAATAATCATAACAAACACAAAATACGATTTGGCATTTCCGGGTGTTCAAGGCTTGCCTGTGAAAATAGAATGGTATGGCGCTGCGAATGGAAAAGCATCAATGGCATTTGAATTGAAGCAAATAGATTATGAGAATATACCGCAATCTAAATTCGAATTTCCCTCTGCAGAAAAATACAGGACACTAAGTTTTGAAGAAGCAAAAAAATCAGGAAAGTTATAGTGTAACAACAGCAATAATTCTTGAAATTATTTTGCAGGCTTAAAAATTAATTTCATTCCGGAGTAGCCTTGTGTAAGCTCAGGAACAATTAATTTTTGACTTCCTTTCAAGATGTAGAAAGTGTTGCCCTTTTGATACGCTTTCAATGTAAAGCCAGAGATAGTACGATTTGAAACAGATACATCAGGCAGAAGAATAGATTTGTATTTCATGCCAGAAGTCAAATCACAATTGATGGTGTTTTTGAAGGAGATGTTGGAGCCAATTTCAAAATTGATGTTTCTTTTTGACTTGTTTCTTAAACCTCTGTCGGCAAAGGAATAAAACAACATGGTCGTCAAACCAGCTGCAAGTATAAAAGAATATTTTAGAAACGGCCTCATTTCATTTCGTTTGTATAACCAAATATAAACGATTCCATTTCAAAAAACAAACATTCTTTTACATATAGGTAAATAATATATGAAAATGCCTTTTTTTTGGCTTAAATTACAACAATTAAATTCTTCAAATGGGCAGTAATCCTTTCAGGCAGGATCGCGGTGAATTTTCTGAACTTATTCAGAATTACCTCAAATTCAAAGCAGGTTTGAGCGCCTTTTTTATTGATGAAGAAGGGTTTGAACGAATTATAGACTACTATAACGAAAAAGAATCATTCCAGGAAGCTTTTGAAGCCGCCGAGTTTGGTTGCGCCCAGTTTCCTTATTCATCTTCATTGCTCGTTAAAAAAGCAGATGTACTGGTTTCACTTCGAAGGTATGAGGAGTCTTTATCCGTATTGGATTTTGCCGGACTTTTTGATGGTACAGATGGGCTGGCGTACATCATTCGTACTGAGGCTTTGTTGGGATTGGATAGAACAGAAGAGGCATTTTTGCTTTTTGAAGTGATATGTGACACTTTTGATGGGGAAGAATTAATCGAGGTCTTGTTTGAAGTCATGGATGTGTATGACGATTACGAGCATTATGACAAAGTCTTTGATGCTTTGAATATCATACTGAAATTGGAGCCCAACAATGAAGAAGCTTTATACAAAATTTGTTTCTGGACAGATTACACGGGAAGAAACGAAGAAAGCATAATTCTTCATCAACAATTAATTGAAGACAACCCATTTGCTGAGCTTGCTTGGTTCAACCTGGGAGCTGCATACCAGGGAATCAAACTCTATGAAAAGGCCATTGATGCCTACCAATACGCTGTTGCCATAGAGGAGAAATTTGATTATGCATATCGCAACATGGGCGACGCTTACATCAAGCTCAGGAAATACAAAGAGGCTATAGAGGTATTGGAAAAAGTCACCCAATTGTCTAGGCCCGAATCCATCATTTTTGAGGCTATAGGACATTGCTTTGATAAATTAAAAAATTACAGTCAGGCCAGATTAAATTACAGAAAAGCGCTGCACCTAAACCAGGAAGACAGTCAGTTGCACTATAAAATTGGTTGTACTTACATGGGTGAAGAAAATTGGACCAATGCC
>CANHMN010000034.1 GCA_947461645.1 Chitinophagaceae bacterium
ATACCAATTCTGATAATGCCAAAACACAAAAATACAAGTGCATGCTAAGGCTTAAAAAATTGTTTTTTTCTGCCTATAAAAAGAACTAGTCATGGATGAGATTACTTTAATAGAACAAACGGAAAGATACCTGAACAATCAAATGAATTCCCAGGAGAAGGAAGCTTTTGAAGCATTGAGAAACAGCAATCAGGAAATAGACCAATTGGTTGTGGAGAACCTATTCTTTTTGAATCAATTGGATGCTTTCCAAAAAAGAAAAAAGCTCAGAAAGAGTATAAATGAAACGGTTTCGAAACTCGTTTCTGAAGGGGTAATTAAATCAGCTTCAAGCATCCACCAAGGAACCAGAATCATTCAACTTTGGTCTAAGTACAAAAAAACAATTGCAGTTGCTGCTTCGATAGCTGCAATAGTTTCTCTTTTTAGTGTGGGCATTGTTTCCATCTTCACAGGAAGTAAAAACAACAACATCAAACCACTTGTAGAAAAATTATTGGAACAGGACAACAAGTATAAAAATCTTGAGCAGAAAATTGATAAGATTAAGTCCAACAATGGGACGGAAAAACCCAAAGAAAAACAGCCTATTCTAGAAAGTAAGTTCAGGGCAACGGGTTTTCTGATAGATGTAAACAACAATTACCTCATCACCAATGCACACGTTTTGGATGAGGCCACGCACAACATAGTTGTTGAAAACAATAAGGGTGAACAGTTCAAAGCAAAGTCTGTTTACATTAATCCCGAATTTGACCTCGCTATTATTAAAATTGAGGACATAGATTTCAGTAAGCTTCCGCCGGTTCCCTTCGGCATACGTAAAGGAAATGCGGATTTAGGTGATGCCATTTTTATGTTAGGTTTCCCGAAACAAGAAATTGTTTATGGTGAGGGTTACATCAGTGCCAAAAACGGATATCAAATGGATTCTGTTTTCTGTCAGCTAAGCACAATGGCCAATGAAGGAAACAGCGGATCTCCTGTCATCAATAAAAATGGCGAATTGATTGGAGTAATTTCCAGCAGAGAGGCCAATGCTGAAGGTGTTGTTTTTGCGAGTAAGTCCAAAAACATCTATAAGGCCATCAGCGAAGCAAATGAAAAACTTGAAAAAGACAAAATTAAAATAACCTCTAATCCCATCCTTAGGAAAACTGACCGTGTAACCCAAATCAAAAAAGTACAAGATTATGTTTTCATGATCAAGGGCAACTAACCCACTTTGATGATATAGAAAGTTGTTGATTAAGCATTTGTATTTCCATACAGATGCTTTTTTATTTATCAAAACAGTTTGCTTAAACACTTAACGATTTGGCTTGGAAAGTAAGTTGGCCAACAATCTACACGCACCTTCAACTCCGGCTGGAAGCTGTCTAAAAAAAACCAACCCGGTATAAATAAACCTACCCTTACCATAATCCGTAAATATCAAGCTGCCATTACTTTCAGATTCGCCGGGATCTCTCATAGAAAAAAGTTGTTGGTAATGGGCATCTAATGCTTCCGCATGATATATACTTCTTTCTTGCACCCAGCCTTCAAAATCTTTTGAAGTTATTTTGTTAGGATAATTCAACATTGCATGATTGGTATTCATGAAATATACCGCAGCCTGCTCATCGGTAATTCTGTTTCTTGTTATGTTAAACGGATAAGGCCCAATTTTTGCTTTTAAGGGGCCGATGCTGTTACTGGTATTGTATTGAGCCAATAACACTCCCCCGCTTTTCACATAATCCATTAAATCATCATAAACATCGTTCATCCAATCATTGGTATTATAGGCTCTTATTCCGGTAACGACGGCATCGTATTTTTTCAGGTTCAATTTTGTAATGTCTTCCTTTTGAAGCAGATCTACCTTATACCCAAGTTGCATGAGCATTTCAGGAACTTTGTCGCCTGCTCCTTTGATGTAACCTATTTGCTTTCCATCAATCTTTACATCAAATACTTTTGCATTGATTTCTGAAGGTCTACCATAATAAAGCGTAGGGATATGGTCATATTGTATCGTTCTTTGGTCCTGAGCGAACCAGCGCATACCTTCATGCACCTTAACCGAATTAAATCCTTCTTCTAAAAAACAAGAAAAGGTTTTGCTTTGGTTTTTGCTGAATGAAGAATCAGTTGCATTCAGCATCAATTCTGTTGTTTTGGATGAGTTCATTACAGCTAATTTGCTGATTTTTATTTTTCGTTTTGCTGTTATGGTAAACCTGATTTCATTTTTATGTTTGTTGTGCAAAACAACCAGCCTTTCCTCTGGTAGGATGGAAACCGGTGGAACGATTTTAACCCATTCGTACTTTTCGCCTTTGACTGGATCTGTTGATTTGAAAACGACAGGTTTTTCAAATTCAAATTCCACACCCATTAACTTGAATATAAATCTGGATTGTAAAATTTTATTATCAGGATTTCCTGTTTGTAATAAGTCCAGAGAACCAATGCTAGCAGGAGCTGATATATTATTGGTGAACCAATAGGGCTGAGAAACAGGAAAGTCAGCATCCAATGCAACATGCTGTTCAAGAATTTGGTTTTTATTTTGTTCGGCATTGGTAAGAGAAACTTCCTGATTCAAAAGTTGAATATTAATGTCCGATAAAGGCAAACCCAAACGATTGTTTATAACCTGTTTTACATGCAAAGTATCACCTTGTGCTACAAATTGGTCTCCTGAAACTGACTCCATAAAAATGCCACTACACCGTTCAATAATGTTTTTGAGCTCATTCAATTTTTGCGTTTTCCAATCACATGGTTTTTGGTTTTGCAACCAGAGATGCATTTTAATCAACTTTTCCAATGAATTTTGAGGATGGCTGGGATCATAATTCGCCACCAAATCATCAACAAACTTCTCCATTTCTGGAAACCCAATTCTCGTCCAAGTGGTATTTACCTCATCCATTAAATCGTTATTAGGAGCTGAACCTTGTATGTTTTCAAAATACTCAATAGACGAGCCTCTTTGGGCAGGTACACCAAAACCCTGGCTCTTATGCTGGCTTCTGCTCAATGATGAAACCTCGCCATAACTTCTGCCTATCAATGAATTATACCCTCCTACATCTATTTTAAATTGAGTTTCTTTTTGGGTATTGACGCCTGAAAAATTGAAGGTATTCCACATTAATCTTTTGGCTTGCCAAGTAGCAACTCCTTTAGATAACTGCTCATTGTACCTTGTTGAATCAGCAGCAGCATAAAACGCTTCTTCTGCCAAAATTGCTGAGGCGGTATGGTGCCCATGTCCGCCTTCCCCTGTTTTGGGAAAACGACAAACCAAAACATCGGGCCTGAATTTTCTGATTACCCAAACCATATCGCTCAATACTTTTTCATGTCCCCAAATTGCAATAGCCTCCTCCGGCCTTTTGGAATAGCCAAAATCAACAGCATTGGAAAAAAACTGATCCGCACCATCAATTCTCCGTGCGGCCAATAACTCTTGGGTTCGGATAAGCCCTAATTCTATACCTTGCTCATCGCCAATTAGGTTTTGTCCGCCATCGCCTCTCGTTAAACTTAAATAAGCAGTTCGGTAAAGTTTCTCCTTCGATAAATAAGCCAAAAGTCTGGTATTTTCATCGTCGGGATGTGCAGCTATGTACAAAACTGAGCCCAGCACATTGAGTTTTTTCATTTCCAGCAAAATCTCTGCCGCATTGACTTGCAAGGGTGCTTGGGAATAACCACTTATGGTTAATGCAAAAAACATAACAATCAACAGCAAACTGCGGAATGTATTTCTCATGAGAACGTAAAATTGAAAAGATGAGTTGGTAAGTTTATTATTGTCCAACTAAAAAAACAGCGTTGAACAACATAAGCTTTCCATTTTCCCAGAAAGACCTGAAAATGGGGTTGTCTGCAAAATAAACAACCGAACCGCTTCCCATTTCCTGAACAGCCAATAATGTGCCTTCTTTGATTTTTATTTTGAGGTTGTTGCCAACAAAACCTGCTGTTTGGTTTTCACTGCTAAGTGTGCCAACATTCCATACCTCATTGTTGTATTCCATTACATTGGCATTCATCTTTAATGTAAAATAATGATCTCCGTAACCAAAAGCAAGGGGATGACTGTCATCTAAATGCAATTTGTAAATAGCACCCGGAATGTTGTTTTCTATGCTTTCCCTTTCGCGGTTTTCGTAACGCACAAGATCCTCAATAGTAAGCTCTTTTCCATCTGTTGACTCCGCGTCTTTTTTGAGTTTGATTCCCCAATCGGTAGAGGCCATTTGCTGAACGGCACCTTCTATTGCTATTATTTTTCCTCCCTGACGAACCCAAGGCTTAAGAAAAGATTCTTTATCATTTAGTGTTTTGTATTCCCCATCAGCAATAATCAAAACGTCGAATCTTTTCAAAGCATTTGCACTCAATTCATCTGCATTGATAAGGCTTATTGGATACTTCAACAGCTTATCAAAATAATGCCAAATTTCTCCTGCAGCTGCAGATGAAGCTTGTTCTCCGGTAAGTAGTGCAACATTTAATTTTTTCAGGCGATGAATTTTTTCAGAACCAAAATCAAAGCCTGTCTCCATAAAACCAGAAGAAACAGGCGCAACCTTTGCATGGTATGCTTTAATTAATGCATGAAAGGAATCCATATTTTGCACATTATAGTGCTGCAACACGATGAGCGTACCCTTATTGAATTTTTTTCCAGCGTAAGAGAAATCACGTTCAGCGTATCTTACTTTTATTCCTTTTTGTAGCAGCGCAGACAACAATTGAGCATCGTTGAAAGAATTGTATTCTACTAAATAAGCGTATTGACCTTTTGGAACATCCACTATTTGACTGTAGGGCTTCGTTTCTAAAATACCATTCTGCACCAAATCTTTGGAGGCAAAACCTGCCAAACCATATACGTAAGGCAAAGACCAAGCAGTGATGTCATAGGTGACAGAGTCGGTTAGTTTACTTTGAGGCTCAAACAAAACCTTAACCAAACTTCCTTTGGGCTGAAAAGTAGAAACAAGCAAATCTCCATCAGCAGAGAGGTATGCTTCCTCTTTACCCGACTCATAACTGATTCCCTTGATGGCAGTTCCTTTTTTTAGAAAGGCATAATTGATTTTATTCTTGCTGAAAAATTCAAGCAGACATTCAGTTTTTTTAGGATTGTCTCCTTTAAGCACAAAACACTTATAAGGACCTGCTCCGTTTTTCTTGTTGTTTTCAAAATAACTTTTGAATGATTTGTTGAGGTTTTTATAGTACTGTGCGGCCATTTGAATGGTACTGACACTGGTTGTGTAGTGATGTTCAATTCTGTCGAAAAGGGTTAGTGTATCATCGTTTACTTCGATGGCCAATCCGCCTCTGGAATGACCAGCCTGTTCGTAGGTCATCCCAACAGAACCATTAAATAGCGGGTAGGTATCGCCGTAAGAAGGATAAAAAAGATCAAACACTTCTTTCGTAAAGTAAAGCCAACCGTTTGCATCAAAATATTTGGCATGGTTCTTACCAATCATGGTTTGAAACTCTCTTTGCCATGGCGTAATCACTTCGTGAAAAGGCTCTGCCGCCGGTGCAAAATAATAGGGATTGGCTGGATATTGTTCATGAAAATCGCAATGAATTTCAGGCATCCACTCATTGTACTTCACCATTCTTTGCATACTTTCCGTTTGGGTTTGCCATGCCCAATCTCTGTTCAAATCAAAATTGTAATGATTGGTTCTGCCACCAGGCCATGGTTCGCTGTGTTCGCGAGCGTATGGGTTTACATTTGAAATACTTCCTTTGGTTTGGTTGTACCAATGCACATACCTGTCTCTTCCATCTGGGTTGAGGCAAGGATCTACAATTACAACGGTATGCTTCAACCATTCGTTGAGTTGTTCGTTTTTCCCTGATGCCATTTCATAGAGTAATTTCATGGCAACTTCGGTAGAACTTGCTTCATTACCATGAACATTATAACTCATCCATACGATAGTAGGCATTTCTACATCGCCCTCTGCCCTATTGTTGTAACCTGCCAAATTAAGGTTGTTGTTTTTAATTTGCTTGAGGTTTTTGATGTTATCTGCTGAGGATACGATGGCAATCAAAAGTGGTTTTCCCTCATTCGTTGTACCATAATTTTCAAGCTTCAAAACAGAAGGTGCATTCTCAGAAAGGTATTGCACATAATTGACAACTTGATAATGTTCTGTAAATGCTGCACCAAGCGGATAGCCTAAAAACTCATCAGGACTTTTAACAGATTGTGCGATACTGCATTGAAAAAGGAAGAACATCAAAATGGAAATTAAATACCTCATGCTTAGTTTATTTATAATCAGTAAAAATGATTTTGTTTACGGACAAGTTCACGAGTAGCATTTTAATTGAGTTGAGATAAACTCAATTGTATTTATACCGGTGAAATTGAGCACATTTTAATTTTAATACAGAGGCCGAAATTATTGAATCTCTTGGTTAAAATAAGAATGCATTTAGCCAGAACATATTGAAAAGGCATAAAAATGGAAAAAAAGGGCCAAAATCATGTCTGATTGCTGCAAATCAGGCTAATTTTTAGGATTAGACCGATTGCATCCTTATCAGTTATGGTTATTTTTACCAATAATTTAATTTAACTGAAAAGGGCTCTAAAAATAACGTCGGTATTCCTATCAATTTTACTGGTGCTCCTGCTATCAGCCTACCTCCTTTTACATCTTTCTTCAGTACAAACATGGTTAGTTCAAAAAGCATGTAAGTCTTTATCCGAAGACTTGAACACTTCGGTTACCATCGGTAAAGTTGACCTTAGTTTTTTCGACAAATTAAAGTGCGAAGAAATTTGCATTCTCGATCAAAACAAAGACACTGTTCTGAAGGTAGGAACTGCTGAAATTGAAATGAACGATTGGTTCTTTCTAAAAAACAAACTTACACTTGAAAGTGTTAAAGCAAAAGATTTATTGTTGAGATTAAAAAGAACTGATGAAAAATGGAATTATACTTTTCTGGAAGATTATTTTTCCAAACCTTCAAGTCCCCCAAAAAAAAGCAAGAGCAATTTCAAATTTGAATTGCAAAAAATTAATTTAGAAAGTTTTCGTTTTGATATGATTGATGGCTGGAGAGGTGAAGACATGATATTTTCATTTGACCATTTCATATCTGAAATAAAGCGTTTTGATACCGACAACAAATGGATTGATTTTCTTCAAACAGATTTGAATAATCCTTCTTTCAGCAGAAAAGATTATACAGGGCTTCGAAAAAAAAATGGCTTCAAGACAAAGCCTAAAATACAAACCAATGAAAACAAACTTTCAGATGCAAATGAGTGGAGGATAACCTCTACCTTGCTCAACATAAAGAAAGGTACTTTTCAAAACGATCTGGAAACAGAAAGGCCTGCTTTCACCGACCAATTTGACGGCTTCCATTTTCGTTTCAATGACATCAATGCAAGTATGAGAAACCTTTCTCTGCTAAAAGACACTTTGACTGCAACCCTTTCACTGGCTACCAAAGAACAATGCGGATTTGAGGTTAAAAAATTAGAAGCGGAATATAAATTCACGCCGCAAAAGATGGAATTCCGAAACCTGACATTGGAAACTCCCCAGAGCCATCTCAGTAATTATTTTTCCATGAATTTTGATTCGTTTAATGACGATATGAGTGAGTTTGTTGACAGCGTTGTAATGAAAGGACATTTTGTTTCCAGCTTGATACACAGTGATGACATAGCCTTTTTCGCACCTGAGCTCAAGTCTTTAAATAAGTCATTCAAACTAAGCGCTGATGCAAATGGAACGGTAGAATCTTTGCAAGTGAATGATCTGTCCCTTAAAAGCATGTATTCAGAAATTAATGGGGAACTTCATTTATGGAAAATGACGAATGTAGATAGTCTGTCTTTTCAATTAACCAGCAATCAGTCGCGTTGTGATCTTCAGGATTTGAATTCTTTCTTCCCGGCAATTAAAAAAACAAAACAACCTGATTTGATGCGTTTACAACACATCACTTTTACCGGAAACACGAAAGGCAATATTAGAGACATTTCCATTGATGGCACATTGAACAATGCTCTAGGAAAAATCGAAACCAAAACAAATTTGAAATTCCCTAAAATTGGGCCACCAGTTTACAAAGGAATACTCTCGGCTCAAAAATTCAAGCTGGGGTCTTTTCTAAATGAACCAATGATGGGAAGTGTTTCTCTGGTTGGTAAAATAGACGGATCCGGGTTTAGTGCTAAAGAATTTCTTACCCGTTTCGAAGGTTATATTAGTGAGTTGGAATTTAACAACTATGGTTACACCAACATAAACATCATTGGACAGTTTGATAAAAGCAAATTCACAGGGCACCTTGATGTTAACGACCCTAACCTTAAGCTTGAATATCTTGATGGAAGCATGACATTCCTTAGAGACAGCATCAAGTTGAAGATGAAGGCTGAATTAAAGCAAGGTGATTTCAAAAAGTTGTATTGGACCAATAAAGAATTCATGGCATCAGGAAAATTAGACCTGGATTTTTCCGGAAACGATATTGATCATTTTTTGGGTAAAGCAGGAATCTACGATGGAGCATTTATTTCCAATGGAAAAAAAATGGGCTTTGATTCCATGATCCTAACCTCCAAATTTGAAAACAACCTTAAACAGCTAGCCCTTCACTCTAATCAAATAGATGCTGACCTCACCGGCGATTTTAAATTACTCGAACTGCCTTCGGCATTCAGGTTTTTTCTTAGCCGTTATTTCCCAAAATACATCAACCAAAATACCGGCAAACTATCCGGGCAACATTTCGATTTTAATGTAAAAACCTATCAAATAGAGGATTACCTTAAAATCATAGATTCGAAAATTTTGGGAGGAAACAATTCAAGCATCAGCGGCACCATCAACATAGACAGCAATAGCATGCATGTTTCCGGTAAATTCCCACTGATAGGCTATGACAATTATATTTTTAAAGATATCAATATCGCTGAGGACGGAGACATGGACTCTCTTCAAACCGAACTTACAGCAGGAAACATAGCTGTCTCCAAAAGCATCAATTTCCCTTATACTCATTTGAAGGTGAAATCTGCGAACGATGTTTCAGAAATCAAGCTTCAAACCAGTGCTAGCGAAACCTTAAACGAAGCTGAGCTGAATGCGCAGATCACTACTTTGCAAGATGGCATAAAGCTGCATTTTAATCCCTCTACCTTTATCGTTAATGAAAAGAAATGGATGCTTGATAAGGACGGCGAATTAACCTTGAGAAAACGATTTATTGACGCCAATGATATCAGGTTTCATCAAGAAAATCAAAGCCTGGTATTATTTTCTGAAATGGACGACGAAAGAGATCAACAGAAATTAATCATTAATGTAACCAATTTTAACCTTGGCGATTTTATTCCTTTCGCATTTAAAAACCCTGAAATTGAGGGTACATTAACAGGTTTGCTTGCCATATCAGATCCTTTGGGAAAATCTGTTGTTTCTTTCCTGGGCAAAGTAGACAGCCTTTCCATTGAAAAACAAAAAATCGGATCTATTACCTTATCAACTCAACTTAACCTTCCTAAAGAAGAGCTAACTTTTCAAACTCAAAACATTGACAGCATCAATGTATTTTCTGCTGATGGATTTTTTCGATACAGGGACTCTGCAGACTATATAAAGGCAAACCTCATCGGACAAAAAATTCAACTTTCTATATTAGAGCCCTATCTTAATGATTTGTTTGATCAATTTAAGGGAACAGCAACTGCATCGCTTGAAATTTCAGGAAATCTGAAGCACCAAGTACTTACAGGAGTGATAGACATAGATACTGCGGCTCTAAAACTTGAAGTAACTCAATGTAAATACCTACTCAAAAACCAGAAAGTTTTTTTCAATGAAGATGCTATCGAGTTACCCTATCTTCAACTCAAGGATACCCTTAACAATACAGCCACACTTAATGGTAAAATCAGTCATGATTTCTTCAATTCTTTCCAGTTTGAAAACATTAAATTGGAAAGCGGAAAAATCGCGTTGCTTAATACCAGTAAAGTAAACAATAGCGAATGCTACGGAAGAATCATAGGAAAAGCAACCGTTGCCATAAATGGTAATGATGAAAATGTGGTAATAGATATAACGGGCGAGCCGAGCAATTTTGATTCGAGTCATTTGTATATCAATACATCATCAGAAAGCAAGGAAAGCAACAAAACAGATTACATAGACTTTGTTCAGTACGGAAGTTATGGGTTCAAAAGCAATAGCAACAACAACAACAGTGTGTTGGTTAATTTAAATATTAAAGCAAATCCGTCCTGCAAAGTAGACGTGATACTTGATGAAGAAACGGGTGATATCATTCGCGGTCAAGGTGAAGGATCCATCAATCTTAAGATTGGCAATGTAGAGCCTCTATCCATCAGAGGAACTTATAAACTTACAAAGGGAGAATACAATTTCAATTTTCAAACCTTTCTTCAAAAACCCTTTACACTGAACAGTGGTAGCATCACTTGGAACGGAGATCCCTACAAAGCCAATATAGATGTGTATGCAGAATACCTGGCTAAAAACGTGGACATCAGCAGCCTTTCTTCAACAGGTGGATTCAAGCAAAAAGAAGACATCATAATCATTTCTCACCTTACTGGAATTCTTCAGAATCCAAATGTGAGTTTCTCCCTTTTACTGCCTGAAAGAAGTGATGCCAAAAGAGATGACATTATTGTAAAGCGACTCGCCGATTTCAAAAATGATGAAAACGAAATGAATAAGCAAGTGGCAAGTCTTTTGCTTTTCAATACCTTCATCATTGGCAATCAAAACTTCCTTACGCAAGGCAATGCAAGTACATTAATAACCAATACCATCGGTGGAGTGGTAAGCAGTTTGCTTACCAATATGCTGAACAAAGAGCTGGAAAAAGCAACCAAAGGACTTGTTTCATCATACATCGACATCAATCCCACACTGGATTTACAGAAAAGCGCCTCGCAACTACAAGCCAATGTAAGAGCAGGACTTAAAATTTTATTGAGCAACAAAGTAGTAGCATTGGTAGGGGGTAATTTTGATTACAACAACCCTACTTACGCACAGCAACTGGAAAGAAGAGGATTACTTACACCCGATATCAACGTGGAATGG
>CANHMN010000035.1 GCA_947461645.1 Chitinophagaceae bacterium
AGAATAGTAAATGCCACCTCCGTTTCCGTTAGTGGTAGCATTTGAAGAGATAGATGCGCGCAACTCCGGAATGCTTGGTGTACTGGTATAAATAGTCGTTCTCATGTCTGGCATGCTTCTGTTTACACCTGAATAAGCAGCAAGCCAGTTGAGCTTTATTTTAGGCTTGGAAATAAAGTGGTCGCCAAGCAGCTGACTCGATAAAAATTTATTTGAGGTATATGCTAACGTTCTTCCAATAGAATAAACGGGCTCTGATTCTGAAAGTCCCGTGTAACCTATTCTTTCAATAACTCGATCATCTGAGTTTATGCTAGCTGCATTTTTAAGGCTAATTGTTGATCGATTCGTTAGCTTAAGCGAAAAATTGGCAAGCGCACCCATCATTACATTTTCAATATAATTGTTCAGGTTGAAAAATGAAGCAGGAACGGTCGTATCTCCGTTTCCAAGCTCCACATGGTCCTTGTTCAAGCCCTGACTGATGGTATTTGATCTATTAAATGAAACAGCAAACAAACTACCGAAATAATCTTTTCCGTTTTTCGGCTTGTTTCTTCCTTCTACATATTGAAAATTAAGGTTGGGAATAGCTGTTGTGAGATAAGTGCCCCATTTGTTGTTCCATGTTTTAGCAAGGTTAGGGTTTAGTGAAGCAGGATTGGGAAAGTCCTTTGTATTCGGAATAAAAGAAGGTAACGCTCTTGTACCATCGTCAATTCCAAAAAAATCTGTTGCTCCGCCATCATAGGTTCTGGTTTTCTTAAAAGTAGTTATGGTATTGTAACCGACACCTACACTTACAGAAGAAAAATTCTTGCTTACAATGTCTTTTGTGTTGATGTTGATGGAGCCTCCGGCAAATTCGGCAGGCATGTCTGCGGTTGCCGTTTTGTTGATGATGAGATTATCCAACATGTTTGCCGGAAACACATCAAAAGCAAATGCTTTTCTATCGGCCTCTGAGCTGGGCAAAGGGGCTCCATTCAAAAAAGCGGCATTATATCTGTCATTTAGGCCTCTTACAATTACAAAACGATCTTCTTGAATACTTGCGCCGCTTACTCTTCTTAATATATCGCTCGTGTTTCTATCAGGAGTTCTTTTGATGGTTTCTGCTGAAATACCATCACTTACGTTTGCACTATTTTTCTGTGCTATCAGTAATGAGCTTACACTCTCTCTTGGTTTGTTTCCTCCTCCGCTCTTTATCACTACCGCGCCCATGTCGGATTGTTTTTCTAATACTACGTCCTGCGTTGTTGCGTCTCCGTTAGTTACTTTAATGGCCGAAAGTATTTTCGTTTCAAACGAAACATAAGATATGGAAATACTGTACTCACCGCCGCTTAAGCCTTGTAAGGAATAGTTTCCGTTTTGGTCGGTTTGAACAGCCTTTTTAGGCTTGTCAAGCGTTATGGTTGCACCAATAAGCGGCTCTCCGGTTTTTCCGCTCAATACTTTTCCGACTATTTTTCCGGTTTGGGCAAATAAAAATGTAGTAGAAAAAATCAAGACGAAGAGAACGGTTGTGTTTTTCAAGTTCATGGTTTGAAATTATTCTGCAAAACAAACCATTGTTTCTCCGTTTAAGATGAACTTGATGTTAAGTGTTCTTTATGAATTTGTTACCAAATTGTGAAGCGTTGTGAAGGATTTACTTAGCAAAAGTCTGTTTATACGCCTTCATTGTATTCATCATGAGCGCAGCAATAGTCATTGGCCCTACGCCGCCCGGTACCGGGGTAATGTAGCTGCTTTTTAATGCTACTTCATCAAATTTTACATCTCCCTTTATTTTGTATCCCAACTTTGCTGAGTCGTCCTTTACACGCACAATTCCAACATCAATTACAACAGCTCCGTCTTTTACCATATCGGCTCCTATAATATCAGGATTTCCAATGGCAGAAATCAGAATATCTGCCTGGCAAGTTATTTCCTGAAGGTTGGTTGTTTTGCTGTGACAAAGCGTAACGGTAGCATCGCCAAAGTTTCTTTGCTGGCTCATCAATATGCTTATTGGTCGGCCAACTATATTGCTTCTGCCCACCACAACAACTCGTTTACCCCTTGTAGTGATGTTGTAGTGTTCTAGCAAAAGCATAATTCCAAAAGGAGTGGCGGGTAAAAAAGCGCGGTCATCTGCCAATAGCATTTTTCCTGTGTTTACAGGATGAAAACCATCAACATCCTTTTCAGGACTAATGGTGTTTATAATGTTGAATTCGTCTATTTGTTTAGGAAGCGGTAATTGAACCAGAATGCCGTCAATGTTTTTATCTTCATTCAGCTTCTTTACCAGAGCAATCAAATCAGTTTCTGTTGTTTGCTCATCAAGCCTTAGCAGAGTGCTTTCAAAACCAACTTCTTTACAACTTTTTACCTTGTTGGCCACATATGTTTCGCTTGCACCATTATTTCCAACCAACACAGCGGCCAGATGTGGCGGTCTTTTTCCATCAAGGATCAATGCCTCAGTCTGCTTTTTAAGTTCGTCTTTTGTTTTTTGGGAAACCAGCTTGCCATCCAATAATTGCATGATTCAAAATTAGGGAATAAACGCAGCGTGTTTTTGGAGATTTTTTTCTTAACGATTTGGTAATATGTTGTGGCTTTATCCCAGGGTTTTCTCCAAACGATTTAGCTCCTTCTTAAACAGTTCAAAAACCTCACTATTAATTTTTTTTGAAGACGTAATACAAAGAATGTCTTCATACCGCAAAGCGCTTTGGTCGGAACTAGAAAAAAAACCAAGATGGTTCATGCGTTGAGCAAGATATACTTGTTCTGTTTGTCCTGGCGTAGGTACCAGTAATGCGGGTTTTCCTGTTTTCAGCAAATCCATTACCGTTGAATAGCCAGATCTGCACACAACGGAGCTAGAAGACTGCAGCAGCAAAGACATCTGAACTGCATCCAAATGATTAACCTGCTTGATATTGGGAGGTAAACTTTCAATTGTACTGTTTACTCCGGGCAGCCCCCTTACAATAATGCCCCTTAGCAAAGATTTACTGAAGAGCGCCCCAACCTTTTTTTCAAAGATGGTCCGCTGCGGCTCTGGACCAGATAAAATAGCTGCTATATCATACTGCGTGTTGGAGGTGGTAGGATTAATTCTAGACAACAATCCTATGTACTTTATAGGCGCCTTTGGAAAATGTTGCGGATGAGAAAGCTCTCCCGCAATGCTCCATTGTTTATCGTCAATATCCGGAACCCAACACTCATTAAAACGGTTAATATAGCTGTAGTTTATTTTTCTGGCGAAATAATCAAAAAATTTTGTGCCGGTTTTTATTCCAAGCTGATGGGTCATGAAAATCGAATAGGCATTTTGATTATACAATCCCAGCCGGTTATCGCTGATAACAACATCTATTTTATGCTGGTTTATTACAGCGGACAGCCATTTCCGCTCTCTTCTTACGGCAAGCGCTATTTTGGGTAGCTGGATTAAGATTTTATACCAAAACATTTTTCTGCTTTTGGAATAACTTATCCTATAGCCCCTTAATTGCAAAAACTCAACCTGAGGAAATTCCTTTTTAATAAGCTTTTCAACACTGCCCTCTCCACAAACAAAAACCCTGTGTCCTAGGCTCAACAAATAGTCGATTAAGGGAATGCATCGCGTAGCATGGCCAAGCCCCCAATCAAGCGGAGCTATTAAATATTTTTGCTGATTAATGCCGTTCTTCAATTTTTTAAAAAATAACAGGTAATTTATTGGGCGCCCGAACAAACAACTACATTAATTTGTAAATTTAGGGATGAGATTCAACTTCAAAACAATATTTTCAGCACTAATACTTTTGGTGTTGCTTGCCTCTTGTAAAGCGACCAGAAGCAATATTTGTGGTTGTCCGGGAAAAGACGGTATTGGTGGATTTAAATAAAAGCAACAAGATTTGATTATGGCCAATAAAAACAGGGACCTTCTAATGTTGGTGAAAAAAAACGATCTGTATTCCTCTGCATTTAACAAAGAGGCTGAGTGGTTGCATGTTTTATTGTTCCAAACCGAAAGACTTGATAACGTTGCCGCAGCTCATGAGTTAATTGATTTGAGGCGTTACAAAGTGTACAACAATTCCTTTCAGGTTAAAAATGCATTAAGGGCTAAAGAAGAGCGGGCTTTTGTATTTTTATTTAACAAGAATTGAGCCCCAATACTCAATTGAGCTTCTGAAGCGCTGTTCGTAATTTAGACATTACTTCCGGTATATCTTCTTTTTTGCAACAACCCACACTAAGTCGGTACCAGCTGCTTTCTCTGTCGGCTCCGAATATTCCAAATGGTACCATTGCCAATTTTGCTTCATTCAAAAGGTATTCAGTAACATCAGATTGCGTGTTTAATAATTTACCCTCTGCTGTTGTTTTGCCAACCAAATCTACCTGAACAGTAAGATAAATAGCTGCCTGCGGTGCAATGGCATCCACCTGGTATCCCTCCGATTGAAGTTGTTTAAACCCATCGTGCAAGCGCCCCAACCTGAACTCAACCTCTTTTTTAAAGAAATTAAAATAGTTGTCTAATTCATCTTCCTGTTGCAAAAATCGCGCTACCGCTTTTTGCTCGGCCATAGGCGCCCATGAGCCTACGTGGCTGTTGATGGCCTTCATTTTAGAGATTAAAGATTCGGGGCCCATCGACCAACCAACCCTTACACCTGTAGCCGCAAAAGCCTTGCTAATTCCATCTACAAAAACAGTGTATTGCTTCATCCCCGGTCGCAAAGAAACAGGATTATAATGCTCTACCGAACCATAAGTAAGCGTCCAGTAAATTTGATCATACATGATGAAGAGCTTTTTCTCGTCTTCTTTTCTAGCCTTGTTTTCTTCTATCACTAAATCGCATATTGCCGTCAACTCTTCTTTGCTAAATACGGTTCCTGTTGGGTTTAATGGTGAACATAACGCGATAAGTGTTGCGCCTTTTACATGGGGCCTGATTTGTTCAGCCGTTGGCATGAAATTATTCTCCTTCGTTGCTGAAACTACAACATGTTCTCCTTCGTTGAAATGGGTATAATGGTTGTTGTTCCAGCTGGGTACAGGGTAAATTACTTTGTCTCCTTTGTCAACAATACTTCTGAATATCGCATAAATCAACGGCCTTCCTCCATTGGATATCAATATTTCGGATGAAGAATAGCTCAAGCCCTCTCTTTTGGAAAGAAAATTAGCAACCGCCTCTCTGAGGTCGGCCTCTCCTTCTGCACTTGGATAGGTGGTGTAGCCTTCGTTATAGGCATCGATAATGGCTTTTTTTAAAGCATCGGGTATCGGAAATTGTGCAGAATCAAAATCGCCTATCGTGTAATTATATATTGAATCGCCGGCCTTTATTTTATCCTTTATTATTCCGCCCAACTTCACTATTTCAGACGAAATCAATGTCTCGGCCAACTTACTGTACTTACTCATCTTTATTGGTTTTGATGCGCAAAATTAATCCTTAAATATTAATTTTTAGTTTAGATAACAATTCTAATAACCCAAAAACCGAAGGTTGGTTTGATTTTCGTTCAATTTTTTAAAAGTAATTTTTACGGCTACGAAAATGTTATGTGTGATTAAAAAAAATCCGCTTTTAAAAGTATCTTTATGATTCAGACGGGTTCGTGAGTGGTTTTTTGTCTTTTTTGGCACACCATCTCTCTCGTTTGTAATCATTACCAAAACACAGCAATTTTAACATGTTCAACATTATTCTTTTTGGCCCTCCGGGAAGCGGAAAGGGTACGCAAAGCGAAAAGCTTATTCAAAAATATGGTTTAAAACACCTAAGTACAGGCGATTTGCTTCGTTCTGAAATTGCCAACCAAACCGCACTTGGCCTTGAGGCAAAAAAAGTAATGGACAAAGGTGAATTGGTTCCTGATGAAGTTGTAATCGGAATGATAAGTTCTGCTATTGATGCAAACGTTGATGCTAAAGGGTTTTTGTTTGATGGCTTTCCCAGAACAGCAGCTCAAGCAGAGGCTCTTGATAAGTTACTTGCGTTGAAAAATGCACCCATTGCCGTTATGCTGGCTCTTGAAGTAAGCGAAGAAGAGCTGATAACAAGATTAATGAAAAGAGGAGAAACCAGCGGCAGAAGCGACGATACCAATATGGAAACCATCAAAGCCCGTATTGCAGAATACCACAAAAAAACAACAGCTGTTGCCGACTATTATCAGCAATTCGAAAAAGTTGCCTCGGTAAAAGGCGAAGGTTCAATTGAAAATATTTTTGGTGCGCTCTGCAATGAAATTGACCTGAGAAAAGAACAATAGTTCGTTTCTGCGTTGCCGGTAGTTTATTTTTTTGCCTTGAATTTTTCGATTGATTTTCTGGAAAAATCACTTAGGATAAGCCTGCCGCTTATGGCTGCCCTCTCAGGCAAAAGCTTGTCCCAGTTTTCGGTTCCTTCCCAGCATATCTTTTTTAGGTCTTCCATTGCCTGAGGATTTGAGCCCGAAAGCGTTTTAGCAATATTGGCTACCGACTCATCAACCTTTTCTATGCTTTCGTGCAGCTCTGCAAACAAACCTTTTTCATAGGCCCATTGCGCACTTCTCCAATTGGTTGCATCTATAGCCAACGACGAAAATGCACTCAATCCGATTTTTCTTTGTACGGCAGGCCCCACCACAAAAGGACCAATTCCTACCGCAAGCTCACTCAACTTTACCTCAGCAGTATTTACGGCAATGGCATAGTCTGCCGATGCTGCCAAACCAACTCCTCCTCCAACACACTTTCCCTGTATTCTGGCAATGATAAACTTCGGACAAAGGCGCATAGCATTGATAACCTTTGCAAACCCGCTGAAAAACTCAAGTCCATTTTTTTCATCTTCTATTTGCAAGAGCTCATCGAAAGAGGCTCCGGCACAAAAAGATTTGTTGCCTGCGCTTTGTAAAACAATTACCGCGCTTTTATCGTTTTTGCCCTCCTTGGTTATTTCATCTGCCAATGCGTTCAAGATGATGCCCGGCAAAGAGTTGCTTTGCGGATGAAAAAAAGTAATCGTTGTTATATTGTCAGCTGTTGAAGATTGTACAAAAGCTTGATTGGTTGTTTCCATGTTTTTTACATTTAGTTTTTCATTTGAACCATAGTAAGTATTGTAGCTATACCCACCAATTCATCGTTATCATCTAGCATTTCTACCAGCCATTTCACAATGCCCTTAGGAATATCTGAACCCTTAGGCATTTGAATATCCGGATTTGGCTCTTTCGTCTCTTGTGCGGCTTTTTCTTTGCAAGTAAACCTGATGTATAATTTTGAGCCGGCATACATCGGCTTTGTAAACCTCAACTCATCAATGCCATAATTAAGCAATACCGGATTTTTTTCATAGCTGTCAACAAACAATCCCGCAGCTGCACTCATGATAAAATAACCATGTGCAACTTGTTCTTCAAACATCGTTCCCTCAAAATCAGTTTTGATCAGGTGCGCATAAAAATGGTCTCCGCTAAGGTCTGCAAAGCGATTGATGTCTTCTGATGTGATTGTTCTTTTTTCTGTTACAATTTGATCGCCTATAGCCAACTCCTCAAAATACTTTCTGAATGGATGTCTGCCAGAAACATTTCCTTTAGCATACTGCTGGTATACGTTGCTTATAGCAGTTATCATTGTTGGTGATCCTTGTATTGCTGTTCTTTGCAAATAATGCTTAACGCCTCTTAATCCGCCCATTTCCTCTCCACCACCTGCACGACCAGGCCCTCCATGAACCAATAACGGTAAAGGTGAGCCGTGACCAGTACTTTCTTTGGCACATTCTTCATTAAGCACTAAAATTCGTCCGTGGTGACTTGCAGCACCCAAAACATATTGTTTGGCGATGTTGTTGTCGGCTGTTACTATGGAAGAACAAAGGCTTCCTTTTCCAAGTTTGCTCAACTCAACAACTTCATCCATATTTTTATACGGCATAATTGTACTCACAGGACCAAACGCTTCTATATCATGAGAGGCGGTGTTTACAAACGGGCGCTCATTCATCAACAACAATGGACTCATAAACGCTCCATTAACGTCATCCGCATCCACCACAGAAACACTATCGAGGCTTCCGCTGATTATGCTACTCACCGAAAGCAATTGTTGCACCTGTTGCTTAACTTCCTCACGCTGACCCATACCCGCTAAGCTGCCCATTCTAACTTTATCGTTCAAAGGATTACCAATAACTGTTTGATGAAGCGCCGAGGCAATAGCTTTACCGATGTCTTCTATTTTATTTTCAGGCACAAATATTCTTCTTACGGCGGTACATTTTTGCCCAGCCTTTACGGTCATTTCTTTTTTTACCTCCTTCACAAACAAATCCCATTCCGGCTGTCCGGGCTGAACGTCTTCTCCAAGCACCATACAGTTCAAGGAATCTGCCTCCATATTGAATGGAACACTTTCGGAAATGACTCTTGGGTGTGTTTTTAAAAGTCTTCCTGTATAAGCCGAACCAGTAAATGTTACTACATCTTGAGAGGTTAAAAAATCAAGTAGGTTACCCGCACTTCCACAAAGCAATTGCAACGATCCGTCGGGAAGTATTCCAGATGATATAATTTCTTTTACAACAGCTTCAGTTAAAAACGAAGTAACTGTTGCGGGTTTTACAATTGCAGGAACGCCGGCCAGTAGGTTTACGGCTATTTTTTCCAACATTCCCCAAATAGGGAAATTGTATGCATTAATATGAACAGCTACACCTTCTTTTGGAACCAGTATGTGGTGACCCATGAAACTGTTGTTTTTGCTCAGTGCTATAGCGTCTCCATCAAGAGCAAAAGTTTCGTCGGGTAATTTTCTTCTGAGCGAAGCATTCGCAAATAAATTGCCTATTCCGCCTTCAATGTCAATCCAGCTGTCAATTTTGGTGGCACCAGTTTGATAGCTAATGGTATAAAACAATTCTTTTTTAGCCAACAAATGAAGTGCTAATGCCCTCAACATTCTTCCTCGCTCATGAAAAGTCATTTTTCTTAAGGCCGGCCCACCTTTTTTTCTAGCATAAACCATGGCGCCTTCAAAATCAATTCCTGCTGTTGATGCTGAAACGATGGGCGTTCCGTTTACGGCATTGAACAATATTTGACCTTCGCCTTCGCCTGAAATCCATTTGCCACAGATGTAGTTTTCTAACTTGTTCATTTGATTTTATTTTAAAGAATCGTTCGGCAATTTACTCACTTATTGGGTTAAAAACTGACGCAATGGCTCTGTTTTTAAAGACTAAAAGAAAGCTGTAAGTGGTTTTTAATTTTGCGTTCGGCTTACCATGGAGTTTCAATATCTTTGATGTTGGTTTCGCATCAGTACGAAAACAGAAACTTATTTACCATGGCCCTTTCCATTTACAACTCTTATTCTAGACAAAAAGAACTTTTTACCCCAATAACACCAGGTTATGTTGGCATGTATGTTTGTGGGCCAACCGTAAGTGGCGAAAGCCATCTTGGCCACGCAAGACCCTACATCACGTTTGATTTGGTTTATCGGTTTCTTAGTTATAAGAACCTCAAAGTAAGGTATGTAAGAAACATTACCGATGCGGGTCATTTTGAAGAGGAAGGAAGACAAGCAGAAGATAAAGTAAGCACCAAAGCTATTTTAGAAAAATTAGAGCCCATGGAGTTGGTACAAAAGTATACCAACCTTTTTCACTGGGCTATGAAACAGTTCAATTGCATTGAACCAAGTATTGAACCAACAGCTACAGGCCACATTGTTGAGCAGATAGTAATGATAGAAGACCTTATCGCAAAAGGGTATGCCTATGAAGTAAACGGTTCGGTTTATTTTGATGTGAAAAAATACGCAGACTCGTACGACTACGGTAAACTAAGCGGAAGAATATTAGAAGATTTGATGGACTCTGCCAATAGAGAAGAGGTTTCCAGAGAGCTGGAAGGACAACAAGAAAAAAGAGATGCTGCAGATTTTGCACTTTGGAAGGCTGCACCACCCGAGCATATCATGCGCTGGAAGAGCCCTTGGGGAGAAGGTTTCCCCGGATGGCACATCGAATGTTCTGCCATGGCCACAAAATACCTCGGCCCTAATTTTGATATTCATGGTGGAGGAATGGACTTGCTGTTTCCGCACCACGAAAGCGAAATCGCACAAAGCACCATTTGTAACCATGCCAATCCGGTTAATTACTGGATGCACAACAACATGATTACCATTAATGGCAGAAAAATGGGCAAGAGCTACAACAATGTAATCAAACTTACAGAATTGTTCAGTGGCGATCATCCATTGCTTAGCAGGGGCTTCCATCCCATGACCGTCAGGTTTTTTATTTTACAAAGTCATTATAGAAGTCCTCTCGACTTTAGCGACGAGGCTTTGCAAGGAAGCGAAAAAGCATTCAAAAGATTGTGGGAAGCTTATGAAAACCTTAAAAACATTGGGTTTGGCGGTAGCGCACCTGCAACGAATGTTGCTTTAAATGAAAAAATCTCAAATTGGCTAAATGAAATGGAGGTTTTTATGGATGATGATTTCAGCACACCCAAGATCATCGCTAATTTGTTTGAAATTGCTCCAACCATCAATTCTATAAAAGATGGATTGATTAGCGTAAAAGAAATTGGCGACGAAACGCTTGCGTTGATGAAGGAACGTTTTGAAACTTTCCTAGAAAAAATATTTGGCCTCAAACCCTTATCTGAAACAAACAACGATAAGCTAGGCGACGTACTAGAACTTTTGCTTGAAATTAGAAAAGAAGCCAAGCAGAAAAAAGATTTTGCTACATCGGACAACATTAGAAACAAACTCAACGATAAGGGAATCATTATTAAAGATGAGAAAGATGGCAATAC
>CANHMN010000036.1 GCA_947461645.1 Chitinophagaceae bacterium
ACCACAGTAAAATGCTGTTGAAATTTTCAGGTGCTGTGTTGAAAAAAAGATTCTTCTCGAGCAAATCGCCGAAAGCAAAGTGGAATTTCGTTAAAGATTATATTGTTGAAAACGAATTATTCACCAATCCATTACTGTTGATGAAGATGTTGTTTATTCACTTGATGAGTAAAGTCAACAAAAACAAGCGATTGAGCTATAACAGCACCGATTGATTTATTGAGACCTATAATCCTTCTTTAACCAATGGATGACGAAATAAAAGTTTCTGTCAGTTGCATCACCTTTAACCATGCACCTTTTATACAAAAGTGTTTAGAGGGTTTTTTGATGCAGCAAGTTAATTTTCGATTTGAAATTTTAATTCATGATGACGCCTCAACAGATGGAACACAGGAAATAATTGCAGGGTTTCAACAGAGGTATCCCGATGTTATTTTTCCTTTGCTTCAAAAAGTTAACCAATATAGAAACGGTGTACGTGGAATGAACCCTAAATTTAATTTTCCGAGAGCAAAAGGTAAATATATAGCCCTGTGCGAAGGTGATGATTATTGGACTGATCCATTGAAACTTCAAAAGCAGGTTGATTTTTTGGAAAGCAATCCTGATGTAGTTCTTTGTGGCCATGATTCTGTACTCGTAAACAAAAACGATGAAATCATACAACCAACAGCGTTGGAGGAAAGTCAAAAAAAAGATTGCAGTGGATCAGATTTGCAAAGATGCTTTGGTATTCTTACCCAAACAATGTGCTTCAGAAATATGCCGGGCATAAAAGCAATGCCCAAAGAAGCTTTTCAAATTTCAAATGGCGATAAATTTCTCATTTCTTTTTTGGGGCAATTTGGCAGCTACAAATATTTGCCGGAAGTTAAACCTTCTGCGTACCGACTACATGACGGAGGCATTTGGAGCGCTACATCATTGCTCAACAGAAAAAAAATGATGACGAACACTTACGCAAAAATTCGCGATTACTATTCTGGTGTAAACAATAGTCAAATGGTTTTTTTTCACGGCAAAAAGGCATTTCATTATTCTAAAGAAGCCTTGAAGCTTTCCTTTCGCTCCAACACAGGAGTTAGCGAAAAGGTAGCAAGTATCATTTCTTTCATCAAATCTAACAGAGCGCTTACTTCACCAATTCTTTTTTTTAAAATAGTTTTCTCAAGAGTAAACAAAATTGTTTACCAATAAAAAAGCAACAACAACATGTCACAGTTAGCAGTAAAAGTAGAAGAGATCTCCAAGCTCTATAGACTTGGAAAAGTGGGAACCGGAACACTGAAGAATGACCTTAACAGGTTTTGGTATAAGGTAAGAGGAAAGGAAGATCCCTATTTGAAAATTGGTCAAACCAATGACAGATCCAAAAAAGGCGATAGCGATTTTGCCTGGGCATTGAAAGACATCAGCTTTGAAGTCAATAAAGGGGAAGTAATCGGAATCATCGGAAGAAATGGAGCAGGCAAAAGTACTTTACTTAAAATCATGAGTAAAATCACCTCGCCAACAACGGGAAAAATTAACATCAATGGCCGTATATGCAGTCTGCTTGAAGTAGGTACCGGTTTCCATCCTGAGTTGACAGGAAGGGAAAATGTTTTCATGAATGGGGCAATCTTAGGAATGAGAAAATGGGAGATTCAAAAGAAGTTTGATGAGATTTTAGATTTTGCAGGAGTGGAAGCCTACATTGATACACCCGTTAAAAGATACAGCAGCGGTATGATTGTTCGTTTAGGCTTTGCCGTTGCGGCTCATCTTGAACCTGAAATTCTAATTGTAGATGAAGTGCTGGCTGTGGGTGATGCAGAGTTTCAGAAAAAGTGTCTGGGAAGAATGAAAGACATCAGTAAAAATGACGGAAGAACCGTTTTGTTTGTAAGTCACAATATGGCAGCAGTGAAGTCGCTTTGCAATAAAGGCATTTTGCTTAAAAATGGTTTAATAGAACACATAGGCGGTGCTTCAGATTGCATTAACCTCTACCTTGGTGGAGAAAACGCAACTACATCAAACGCGAAACAATTCAACATAGAAAAAGAAGGACAGGTAAAGCTTAACCAGATTTCAATTAAAGGTACGGGTGTTCCAGAATCCGAGCCACTTTCGGAAGACCTCGCACTTGAATTGACAACAGATATTGATGTAATAGATGATGACCCATCGAGGTATCATTTGTCTTATCACCTGAACAACGAATTAGGAGAAACCATGTTTTCCTTCACCAACAAAGGGAAATCAAATCTTGAAAAAGGCAACAATAAAATGACATGTTATTTCCCCAAAAACTTTTTTCAATCGGGAAGTTATTCCTTGAATCTACTTGTTGTACAAGATGGAAGAAGGCCCCTCATCAACAGGAAAGAGATGTTTACATTCACCATAGTTGACCGTGCAAGGGATTTCGGAGTTTATATGGGGAGAGAGCCAGGTTTCATTCGTCCACAATTTGAATGGGTTAATCATACATCAGTACAATAGTTTTATATTTTGAGCGATCTGGTTTCCATAGTAGTGCCCACCTTCAACAGAGCAAATTTGATAGAAGCAACTATTGCTTCCCTTTTGCAACAAACTTATGCAGCAATCGAGATTATTGTCGTTGATGATCATTCTTCAGACAACACTACAGCTGTAATAGAAAGGCTCTCCAAACAAGACCAAAGAATACAGTATTACCAACGCCCAGTTACAAAAGTTAAAGGTGCCAATGCCTGTCGCAATTTCGGACTTAAAATGGCAAAGGGAGAATATGTAAAATGGATAGACTCCGATGATTTGTTGTCTGCCAATGCAATTGAACTTCAATTGAAAGAAATTAAGTCAGCAAATGCAGACTTGTGTATTTGCAAAACAAGTATTTTTTCTGATGAACAAAATTTGTCTTCTGTAAAAAATTGGGGTGACATTACTAAGCCTTTTACACCAAACGGATTTATGGTGGATGGTCTTCGTTTTCATACTTGCTCTGCCTTATGGAAGAGCTCTTTTTTTGAAGATTCAAGTCCATGGGATGAGGCTCAAATGAATTCTCAGGAATGGCTAATGCATTTTCAGCAGCTGTGTAAAGGTGTTAATACTGTAAAATGCGATGAATACTTGTCTTTTGCCAGGTACCATGATTCGAACATGAGCAATAAAAAAAACAAAAAAGGAAGGTATTATTATAATGAATGTACCGCTCGAATCAAAGCCATTGCATTTGCCAAGCGCAATAAAATAAAATCGCCGCAGCTTTACCATAAAGCAACCAAACAGTTGTATTGGTATTTTTTGTTTGTTGTATATAAGGGAGCACCTCTTTTGGCCTTTAGGCTAATACCCGGTCTACTTAGCAACATGCCACACTTGCTTCCACCATTCAAAAAAGAAGCCGAAGCATAATGTAAAAATGAGCGCAATCAATCCTTCCATATCGATTTTAATTCCCAACTACAATAAAGCCCCTTTTCTACCACAAACCCTGAATTCAATTCTTAATCAAACTTTTTCCAATTGGGAATGTATCATAGTTGATGATCAGAGCACCGATGATTCAGTATTTATAATCAAGAAATTCGCAGAAAAAGACAGCAGGATAAAACTCTTTGAAAGACCAAATGATGTTGCAAAGGGTGGAAATGTTTGCAGAAACATTGCGCTTCACAAAGCCAATGGTGAACATGTGGTTTTTTTTGATTCGGATGATTGGTTTACTTCGGATGCTTTGCAAGAAAGGTTTTCTCTTGTTTCCCAAAAAGGGTTTGATTTTGTGGCGAACCAAGGTGTTTTCTGGAATGGCCAAGATGAAACGGCATTGTTGATAGCCTCACCTACCCAACGAAAAGCGCTCGATTGTTTTTTTGATTTTCAGCCGCTATGGCTTTCTCAGAGTTTAACAATCAGAAGAGAATTTTTATTGCAACAAAATATTCAATGGAACGAAAATGTTCCTTTTTACCAGGATGTTCTGTTCAATATCGATTTGTTGTTGCATACTGAATCTTATTGTTTCTCGGAAAAAATTGATTGGGTTTGGAGAAAATCTGATCAGCAAACTTTGGGCAACAAAGCAATGAAAGTGAATACCTATGCTGAAAATAAAGCATTGGCAGATAGCCTTTTTGACTTGTCGATTAGGTATCATAAAGACAATGGACTTTGGTTCAAACAATATTGTGTTCAAAGGTTCTACGATTTATTAATCGGCAACACCGCATCGTCATTAAACAAGGGTTTACTGGCCTATTGTGATGCTATTGTCTGCAAACTTCAGCTGAACTACTTGCATTCAACAATTGTAAAAATCGTTGCGAGAATAGGTCTGTGGTCTTATAGAATGAACATTTCTTTGGGTCAATCGATTTTTTTCAGAATCTGGAAAAAGAGGTGGATGAGTAAAATTAATCACTCAAAAAGCAATCACTTTTTAACCGAATCCATTGATTTGATTAATCGTGCATTACCAATCTACAAAACAACAAAACAGGCAACCTAATGGTAAAGCTTTGCTTGAAAGGACGAACAGGTAACCAGCTTTTTCAGTTTGCTTATGCCTATCTTTTGTCCAAAAATAAAAATACAGGTATAGTAGTAAAGCCAACATCTTATTTCGGTTATCGATTGGAAATGTTTTCCCTACCACTGTTTTTAGATTTTTTACCCAAAAGTATTTTTGTAAGAGCTCAGCGGTTGTTTTTTAATTTATATAAAACACAATCTGTAATTACAGAAAATTCTTGCTTTTACAGTTTTCATTTGCCGAATGTTGAAGGCAACGTTGAAGTAGATGGGTTTTTTCAGGATGGCGGCGCATTGAGTAAACATAGAAATGAACTGCTTCATGTGTTTAAAATCAAAAGGAAATATACCAATCGTTTTCAGCTTAAATATGAACACCTTCTCAAACAAAAAAACCTCGTATTAAACATCAGAATGGCTGATGACTACAAGGTTGCTTATTTTGATGAAATTCAAAGCAAGGGAATACTCCCTATCGAATGGTACCTGAGCGTATTGGAAAAAATTGACTTCTCATCCTTCGATAACCTTATTGTAGTTTCTGATAGTATAGAGGAAGCGAAAACAATAAAAGAGCTGGAAAAATATAATCCCGTCTTTATAAAAGATGATATGTACACTGACTTTTTATTTTTAACACATGCTGATTGTCTCATTATACCTAACAGCTCTTTCTCCTGGTGGGGAGCCTTTCTTAACCAGCGAAATGGCAGAAAAATATATGCACCTAAAAATTGGGTAGGCTATCATGCAGGCGTTGAGTATCCCACAGGAATCATGACCGATGAATTTGAATGGATTTAAACCACACTAAACATGCAAGAAGTAAAATATATTCACGATGACGTAGTTCATAATTTTAATGCTGCAAGAGAAGTGCTCCCTCTGGCAATGGAGCTATGTAAACCTATCAGCATTTTGGATGTAGGATGCGGAACAGGCACCTGGCTTAAGGTAGCACAGGAACTCGGAATACAAGATATTCAAGGGGTTGATGGAAATTATGTTGACAGAAATATGCTAAAAATTTCCAACAATCATTTTTACCCACACGATTTGAATACACCTTTTAACCTGAACAGAAAGTTTGATATGGCTATTTGTCTTGAAGTGGCGGAACACCTCTTGCCCGAAGCCGCCAACGATTTGGTATCATCTCTTACCACACACAGCGATTTAATTTTGTTTTCAGCAGCACTTCCCGGACAAGGAGGTCAGCATCATATTAATGAACAATGGCCATCCTATTGGCAAAAGTTGTTTGCTGAAAAGGGTTATGAAATGCAAGATGTCATAAGGATGAAAATATGGAACAATCCAAAAATTGAAAGATGGTATCGACAAAACATTTTTCTGGTGGTGAATAAAAATCATCCATTAGCTAAAGGCGAAAATAAAGATGCACTATCATTAATTCATCCGGAACTATTTGAAGCTGTTGCGTTTCAACAAAAAGAAAAAATAAAACAACTTCGCAAGACCATTGAAAAACTCCAAAAGAGAGATATCATTGGTAGAATATCCAAATTCCTCAAACCAAAGAAAAACTAAAACATGTTTGCCATTTTTAACTGGGAACCCTTTCAAAAAAAAGAAAATTATTTCTTAAATGATTTGAATGATGTTAGTATATTGATCAAAACATTAGAAAGGCCTCAACAGCTTATCAATCAGCTTTATTCCATTCAAAAATACAAATTCAGCGGCCCAGTTATAATAGCCGACGATAGCAAGAAACCCTACAAAGAAGAAATTTTGAGACGCTTTCCCAAGCTAGATATTACCTATATCGAATTGCCTTTTGATACAGGAACGGCTGAGGGTAGAAACAAGATGCTGGAAGTAACCAAAACATCGTTATTCGTTCTTTGTGATGATGATTTTATTTTTGAACCCAGAACACGAATTCCGGTAATGAGAAAAATGTTGCTGGAAAACAACATTGACATTTTGGGTGGCGTGTTCAGGCAATACAACCTGAAATCAAGAAAAGAAAAACTGAAATTCACACTTTCCAACAGCATGCTGAAAACATTTGGCATACTTATTCCTTCCACAGGAATTTTTGAATACCATGCAGGATTTGATCTCGAAGGCGATGCCTGTATCATGAAAAAAGTTCCTTACAACCATCCTTTTACAGTTTGCGATATGACGCATAATTTTTTTATCGCCAGAACGGATAAAGTAAAAGCATTCGGCGGCTGGAATCCGATTTTAAAAGGAGGCGAACATCAGAATTTTTTTATCAGGGCAAAACTCAACGGACTAAAAGTAGCCACAACAAGACAATGCGGAGTAGTTCATGATCGCTGGTCGCCCGCTCCCGAATTGTTTAAAGAATTGAGGTTGAGAGGCGCAGCTTATCAAAAACTCGCACTGGAAGAATTTGGCATTAAGAGAATGTTGAACTTCAAAGAAGTAATGAAGGAAACATTCGGCGAGTAAATTTCTTTTATTCAAACTATAGCTCAACGCTGAACCAATTCCTCTGAATGAAAACCATTCTTCAAGAAGCCTACTTACTGAAAAGAAAAATTCCTGAAAACTATTCCCTTCAGGATGAGCGTCATTTCTTGCAGGATCTTGAAGTAACCATCAAAGAATCTCACCTCAAGATTTTTACAAAGGCTACCATTGTTCAACATTATCTCTTTAATGGATGGACCTTGGAGACTTCCTATTGCTTGTCGAGGAAAATCAACAGAAAGAAAAAGTTCAAAGCTTTTGTAAAAAGACTGACCTTTAAAAAAAGAAAAATTCAAGAAGCAATCTGGGTTCTTGATCAGTGGAGCTTTGGTTACTTTCACTGGCTTACAGAAACGCTTCCACGCATCATCATTGCCAAAGAATCTGGCTATAGCTTTCCGGTAGTGTTTCCGGAAAACGCCAATAGAAACTTATTCTTTGTAGATAGCATTGCTGCATTGGGTATAGACTCCATCTTTTATAGTTATAAAGAAACAATACAGTTAAACACATTGGTTGCACCTTCTCATCTTCAACCTGCACAATGTGATCCTAATCAAATTAAAAAAGTAAGAGACTGTTTTCGCAATTACGATAATGCGATCACTTCAACCGGTAATAAGAAACGCATTTACATTAGCAGAACTATTGCACAAAGAAGATTTATAAGAAATGAAAACGAGCTTGAAAAGTTGCTCGCGTCTTTTGGATTTGAAACCATTCACATGGAAAAACTCAGCTTCTCGCAACAACGGAAACTAATGGCTGAGACGGAAGTTTTGATTAGCAATCACGGAGCAGGGTTAACCAATATGATTTTTCTTCCCGAAAACAGTACTATCATTGAGCTTAAAGCCAATGCAGACGACATCAACAATTGCTTTTTCAATCTAGCAAGAGCACTCGACCATCGATATTATTATACCATTAATCCTTCCGACAATAAAATGATTCAAAGGGCTAACATTACTGTTGACCTAGAGAAGCTTCAATGTTTTTTGACTGAATTGTTCGGCAAGAAATAATATAAAATGCCTTTTTTCTCGATCATCATACCCTGTTACAATCAGGCTAATTTTTTGGTAGATTGTCTTGATTCACTATTGAAACAATCTTTCAATGAATGGGAAGCGCTTGTAATAAACGATGGTTCAACCGACAATACCAATGAAGTTGTTGCTTCTTACATGGAAAAAGACAACAGGATAAAACTGATTGAGCAACATAACCAAGGACTTTCTGCGGCAAGAAACTCAGGGATAAAAAGTGCGAAAGGCAAAAGGCTAATTTTTTTGGATGCAGATGATTTTATTTATGACAATGCATTAAATGTTATTTCAAAAGCCGCAGAAACAGTTGATGATACAACAATGATACAATACGGCTATGCTTATATAACAGAGCAGAGAGAAAACGTATTGCGTAAAGTGATGCCTGTTCAAAAAGAGCAGCTCATTCCCGATATATTTTATAGTGTGCCAGGCCCTTGTCATACCATTGCTATTAGCAAGGGGCTTGTTGATAAATGCGGGCCATTTGACACTTCATTGAAAAGCCTTGAAGACTGGGATTTTTGGATTCGTGCAGTAAAATGTGGAGGGAAAATTCAAACTATTCAGCAGCCGCTTGTTTATTACAGGTATGTAAAAAACAGCATGAGCCGAAATGCATTTGTGATGTTTGAATCGTTTAAGAAGGTAGCAAGCAGGGCAATTCAAAAAGATGAAAGGATTTCAGAAAATGCGCCCGGGAACAAAGTCTACAATATCCAATTACACCAAACACTCAATGGAGCATTGATTCGAATGTTAGGCGTTAGTATCATGCAGGGAAAAATTGAACCCTCTGTTGAATTGTTTAAAAAGGAAAGCACTCAACCTATACATGCGTACAAGCCTATACAATTTGAAGAGATGTGTTCTTATTTGAGTTTTAGATATTGGTATGGTAAAGCTGATATTGACTTTGTTTTAAATGAGCTATTGCCATTGTTCAAAAAGTTTTTCAAGTCAATGGGATGTACAACTGAATTTACAAAAGAAGCAACCTATCATATTTTTAAACGCCATTATTTTTACAGGAATATCAACAGGTATGGTCGTTTAATAGGATCCTTTTTGAATTATTACCTTAGAAAAAAACACGCAAGCTAAATGTCATTGCTTAAGGGCATATCGATTGTTATTTGCACATACAATGGAGCTTCAAGACTTAAGCCCACTTTAGAGTCAATTTTCTCTCAGCAGGAAAGTGACCAGTTGCCATGGGAGCTGATCATTATTGATAATGCTTCAACAGACGGAACTGCAGAATTATGTGCGGCGATGATTGCTCAACATAATTTTCAAGAAAAATCAAGAATTGTTTTTGAAAAAAATCCCGGATGTAATTTTGCTCGACTTCGTGGTTTGACAGAAGCGCGACACGAATGGATATTATTTTGCGATGATGACAATCATTTGTTTCCGAATTACCTGAAAGCAGGCTGGGCAACACTACAAGCGCATCCCAACATTGGTGTATTGGGTGGTCAGGGTGTTGCATTGTTTGAAGATAAAGCTCCTGAGTGGTTTGAAAGGTACCATCGTTCATTTGCAGTTGGTTCCCAATCATCAGCTTCAGGAAAGTTGAACAGACTGTCTTCTAGAAAATTGTATAGCGCAGGAAGTTTTTTCAGAAAAGAAGTGCTGGTACGTTATTATGAAAGTGGTTTTTCTACCATAATGGTTGGTCCGAAAGGCGATGATCTAACCCGTGGAGAAGATACGGAATGGTGCATGATGATAGAATTAATGGGTTACGATTTGTGGTATGAAGACAGTTTGAAATTTTACCATTACATGCCCATAGGCAGAATGACTTGGGAATATTACTTGAAACTTAAAAAAGGCATTTCCTCCGGTGAAGCAAAACTGAAGCCGTATCAATTGTTTTACCGGTTTCAAAAACCGAGCACTTCTGTTTATTGTATAACCTACTTCAAATCTTTGTTGCATAGTAATTTTATTTGGCTATTATTTATGATGAAGTCTTATTTATTGGGCAGCTATTCCAAAGAAATCAGGGAGCTGGGCGCAGTAACCAACAAAGAAAAAGCCAGCGCCTATCGTAATCATTTCTGGATTACATTTCGTCATTTTATTCAATTGAAAAAATACTTCAACAGTCAATCACTGAGCCATTAACAAATGAATCCTACTTCTATTAAGAATAATAAAATCGGCTATGTGGCATCGCTGGATGGCTTGAGAGCGATAGCGGTATTGTTGGTGATGATGTTGCATGCCAACTTCAAATTGGGCTGGAGTGGCGGTTTGGGGGTTTCTGTTTTTTTTGCATTATCTGGGTTTCTGATTACAACTTTATTGCTTGAAGAGTTCAGCAATTCGGGTACAATTTCCTTTAAGGGATTTTACATCAGAAGAACGATGCGCTTGTTTCCTCCGCTTTATCTGATGTTGCTGATGGTGTTGGCTTATGCTTTATTGTTTCGTTCAGGAACTGAGCAAAAGTTAATAGTTAATGATGTAATGTCATCTGCCGCCTATGTATACAACATTTGCTGGGCTTGGGGTTGGGGTATAAAGGAGTTGTTGTTGTACCATACCTGGTCATTGGGTGTAGAGGAACAGTTCTATTTACTTTGGCCCGCTATATTATATGCATTTCTGAAATGCAAACAATTGAATTTGTTGAAATACCTTTTGGCTGTATTTATTGCGTTGGTTTGGATGTTGAAATCAATGCACCTGTTTCCCGGCATTGCATCATCCATAATTAAAGAAGCAATTTTCATTGGTTGCTTGGGTGCTTTAGTAAGGTTTACTGCAACCAAAGAGAATATTATAAATGGTTTTACTGC
>CANHMN010000037.1 GCA_947461645.1 Chitinophagaceae bacterium
ACCAATGTAGGCATCATTGTAACGAGGTATTTTGGCGGAACATTATTGGGGGTGCCGGGCCTTATCAATGCCTATAAAACTTCGGCCGCACTTTGTTTGCAAACCGTGCCTATTGTTCAAAAACCAGTTTTGGTGAATTACTTACTTGAATTTGACTATAACGCACAAAATGAAGTGATGCAAATACTCAAACAATGTCATTGTGAGATCATTAAATCTGAACTTAATTTGTTTTCAGTTTTAACCATTGGAATACCCAAAAGCAGGGAGGAAGAGGTGATTTACAGAATGAAGGATATATATACCTCAAACCTTAAAAAAATATTATTTTAAGTTGAATAATTCCTTTAATTTAGCCAAGCTTTGTAAAACAAGTTCAAAGCATTTTACCCAAAACTGTTTTTCAGTAAAACAATTGTAATTGATTATGAGAAAAATTTTATTATCCCTTTCCTTACTGGGCTTTCTCAATGTTGCTCAGTCTCAACAACTTCATTACATGAGCCAGTATATCCAGCACAATGTGATGTTCAACCCAGCTGCTGCAGGTATGTCTCAAAACAGCAGAGTGGGTTTGGCTTACCGCAGCATGTGGTCAAGCTTTCCCGGTAATCCTAAAACTTCGATTGTTTATGGAGACTTTAAAGTTGAAAGTCTTGGGGCTGGTATCGGTGCGTATCTTTACAAAGATGAAACTGGTGCAACAAGCAGAACTGGTGCTCAATTAGCCTACTCTTACCACATCAATATGAATGACCAGAAAAGCAAATTGGGTGTTGGTTTGGAATTGAGGGGGTTGCAATATGCAGTCAATAAAAGTGCTTTATCGGGTGAAGGATCACTTGGAACACTTGATCCGGCTGCTATTGGAGCAAGCAACAAATTTGTCTTCGACGGTGGAGCAGGAGTGTATTTCACTAATGATAAGTTGTCGATAGGTGCATCTGGTACTCAACTTTTGGGTAATTATGTAAAGCTTGTTGATTATGACTCGAGCACACAGAAAGGAAGATTGTATCGTCAGTTTAATTTCATGGCAAGCTATAAAATACAGACAGGAGATGATGTATTCTTGATTCCAAATGCTATGTTGAGAGTACTTGAAAATGCCCCAACAGAGTGTGATTTAGGCGTGATGTTGAATTACCGTGATAGATTGTGGTGGGCCATGAATTGGAGGCTTCGTCAAAGCTGGAGCCTACAAGCGGGAATGAAGTTATTGAAGCAATTGAGAGCAACTTATTCTTATGATTTTTATGTTGCACCGATAAGTGTGTTCACCAATGGATCGGGAGGTCATGAAATTGGACTTCAATTCGATTTGAAAAACAAAAATAAAAACTAACCTAATTTTCTAAAAAAACTTAAGAATCAAATCATATGAAAAAGTTTCAATGGCTTGCTTTAATGCTGTTTTCTGGAGTTGCTTTTAAGGCAAACGCTCAAACAAATTTTGTTTTCAGTTGCGCAAAAGACGATACGGCAACCTGTACATCAAATTGTATAACGGTTAGGGCTAAAATACCTGATGTGCATGCTCAAACTACAGAATATGTTGTAAATCCATCTTCATCGTCATCTTGCTTCATTCCGGCTGTTGGTCCAGATGCGCCAGGGAATCCAACTTCATTAACTATTGATGATAAGTATTCTACACTTATTGAAATACCTTTCCCATTCAAATTCTATGACGACCCCACTCCTTACACACAATTATTGGTAAGTACCAATGGTTACATATGTTTTGACCCGGCTGAAGAATCCGCGTTCTCACACTATGGAATTTTGGCAGGAACCGGTGGGTTTTTATCTTCTACATCAGGAACTCCCGAGGATCTTCCAAGTACACTTTATGACCGCTCTGTCATATTTGGCCCATATCATGACATTAATCCAAATACTTCAACTTCTCCTGACAGACAAATAAAGTATGATGTTATTGGTACAGCACCACACAGAAAATTCGTGGTGAGCTTCTATAAAATTCCTCTTTTTAAAACTGAATGTGAAGATTCAATTGAAAATACTCACCAAATTGTATTGTACGAAGGCTTGAATGTAATTGAGGTGTATTTAAATAGTGTTCAACAATGCCCTACGTGGAATGAAGGCAGATCCATGGTTGGTTTACAAAATTATAACCGCGATAAAGGTATCATGGCACCAGGAAGAGCAGCTTCATCCGAACCATGGGGTACCCCTAACATGAATGAAATTTGGCGTTTTGTACCTGCAGGCGGTCCATCTTTGTTCAGAGGAGTAGAATTATATGATGCATCAGGAAATTTGGTTGCAACAGGGAACGCATTGGGTGCTTCGAATGGTGATTTAGAGGTAGAATTTCTAGATGTTTGCTCTCAAAGTGGCAACAACTTGTACGTTGTTAAATCTAAGTACGAAAATTCTGAGGTACCTGGAACGTTTGTATATGGTACTGATACTTTAAATATTTTTGTTCCAGATCCTTTGGTTATTGGTTCTGTTAATGTGACCAATGTTGATGCTTATGGAGCGTCAACTGGTGCAATCAGCATCACTGCTGCTGGAACGGGAAGTCTTCAATATGCAATTGACGGTAACCCTGCTCAAAGCAATGGTAATTTTACAGGGTTAGCTGCCGGTGACCATCGAATCGTAATTTCAGATCCAACCGGAGAGCGTTGCCCTTTTGATACAACCATCAACCTTACTCAGCCACCGCCACCACCATGCGTGAAAGTTAGAAATGCGTTCAGTCCTAACGGTGATGGAATAAACGAGGTTTGGAAAGTTTATGATGATCGCAGTTGTATCAGTGGTAAAATCGTAGTGAACGTCTTCAACAGAAACGGCAGCAAAGTATTTGAATCAAGAGACTACCAAAATGATTGGAGAGGAACATATAATGGCAAGCCAATTCCTGATGGAACTTACTATGGAATCGCTGAGTTTATATTGTTGGATGGTAGAAAATTCAAGATAAATACCGATATCACTATTATCAGATAAAAGTAAATTAAAAAATTCTTTCGGATGCCTCTCCTTTGAGAGGCATCTTTATTTGATTCCTTTTGTTTATGTTGAATATTGAAGAAATCAGAGATTATGCATTAAGTCTGGAAGACGTTACAGAAGGTTTCCCTTTTGGTGAATCGGTATTGGTATTTAAAACCAACAATAAAATGTTTTTGCTGTTGCCGCTTGATGAAACAGCTTTGCAGTTCAATGTGAAATGCGAACCTGATATGGCTCTTCAATTAAGGGAAGAGTTTCCGGATGCCGTTTTACCCGGATATCACATGAACAAAAAACATTGGAATACCATTGTGGTAAATGGGGTGCTTAAAAATCAACAATTAAAGCAAATGATTGCAGATTCTCATCAGTTGGTTTCAAAAAAGAAAAAAATTCAAAAGTAAAAAATCAAAAGCCTGTCCGCCTTTGGCGGATAAAAAATCAAAAGCTTGCCTGCCTTAAGGCCTGGTAAAACCCTGCCTGCCGCTAGGCAGGGGTGAGGTAAAAACTAAAAATTCAACCCACTTTACTTTTTTCTAACATCTCCATCACTTTTGCAACTCTGATTAGGATGCTTGTGTGTTTTTTCGCCTCATTGATGTACTTGAGGTATTCGTTTTGATGGGAGGTAGGCAATATGCTAAATTTTGGTGTAAATCAGGTTGAGATTGCAAGCCTCTTCTAAAGCATTTGTAAGCGCTACAACAGTTTTACATATTGGCTTAGTCTTAGTGTCGATGTTCACCATTGCAGCTTTTAAATAGCCAATGAATTTCTTTTTTGTAGGCAAGTCTTTTGCCGAAGTGATTTTACCAAAATGACCCATGGCAACATCGCTTTCAGCGGTATGCTGAAGAGTTTGGTCATGCATGAATTTCGTGGTTGGAATGCTAATCGCACAATGTTTGGAAAAAGCAGCAAAGCTGCAGAGGATTTTACCCTTGTACATATAATGAAGAAACCCCCACTTAATGGCGTCAGTTGCGTTCGGACAACTTTCATTAATACATTTCTCAAGCAACAAGAAGACTTGTCTGGTAAATTCAGAAGATTGATGAATGTATTTTTCAATAGGGTTCACATTCAAACAATTGAAGTGAACTTATTTTTTGAACGAATCGCTTACGACGAGCTCTTTGCTTCCTGGGGTATAAACATAGAATCCTTCGCCACTTTTTACGCCCAATTTTCCAGCTGTAACCATATTAACCAAAAGCGGACAAGGTGCATATTTGGGATTGCCGAAACCTTCATGCAATACTTTTAAAATACTGTAACATACATCGAGGCCAATAAAATCAGCAAGCTGCAATGGTCCCATGGGATGAGCCATGCCCAATTTCATTACCGTATCAATTTCCTGAACGCCGGCAACTCCTTCATAAAGACTGTAAATCGCTTCATTGATCATCGGCATTAATATTCTGTTGGCAATGAAACCAGGATAGTCGTTTACGGTACAAGGAACCTTACCCAATGTAACGCTCAATTCATTTATGATTGCGGAAACCTCTTTAGAAGTAGCATATCCATTAATGATTTCCACCAGTTTCATCACTGGTACAGGATTCATAAAATGCATTCCAATAACAGCAGAAGGTCTTTTGGTAACCGCTGCAATTTTGGTTATCGATATAGAGGAAGTATTTGTGGCAAGAATACAAGATTCCGGTGCAGCTGCATCCATTTGCTTGAATATTTCAAGCTTTAAGTTGATATTTTCCGTAGCTGCTTCAACTACAAGATTGGCTGATTTTACTCCTACAGCAATATCAGTTGCTGTAGTGATATTTTGTAAAGTTGCTGATTTTTGTTCTTCGGTAACAGCACCTTTGGAAATTTGACGGTCGATATTTTTTGCAATGGTTGACAGCGCCTTTTCAAGCTGAGCTGCATTCACATCAATAAGGGTAACCTTGAATCCAGATTGGGCAAACACATGAGCAATGCCATTACCCATAGTTCCTGCACCTATTACGCTTACATTTTTGATTTCCATTGGTTTATTAATTAAAAAGTAAAAATTAAAAAGTAAAAAGCCTGCCTTCCGAAAGGCATGGTAAAAATCGTAGCTTCCAATAGGCATATATAATACTCCAACTATCACACAACAATTAATGTATAATAAGCTCAGCCCATGACTTCTGCTTTATTACTTAAAGGCATTCATTCCGGTGATATCCATTCCCGTTATGAGCAAGTGAATGTCATGTGTCCCCTCATAAGTGATTACACTTTCCAAATTCATCATGTGCCTCATTACGGAATATTCTCCCGTGATACCCATTCCGCCTAGCATTTGGCGTGCATCTCTGCATATGTTGGTTGCTATTTCGCAGGCATTTCTTTTGGCCATACTAACCTGAGCCGGTGTGACTTTTCCTTCATTCATCAATACGCCTAATCTCCAGTTTAGCAATTGTGCTTTGGTGATTTCAGTTAGCATTTCAGCAAGCTTCTTTTGTTGCAATTGAAATCCTCCAATGGGTTTGCCAAACTGAATTCTTTCTTTGCTGTAATTAAGTGCTGTATCATAGCAATCCATTGCTGCACCGATAGCACCCCATGCAATTCCATATCTGGCCTTGGTTAGGCAACCTAACGGTCCTTTTAGTCCTTTAACATTAGGTAAAATATTTTCTTTGGGAACTTTCACATTATCGAATACCAGTTCGCCTGTTGCGCTGGCTCTTAAACTCCATTTTCCGTGAGTAGTTGGCGTGGTAAATCCTTCCATGCCTCTTTCAACTATCACACCTTGTATTTCGTTTTGTTCGTTTTTAGCCCAAACAACTGCAACCTGACTGAAAGGTGCATTGCTGATCCACATCTTGGCTCCATTGAGGATAACATGATCTCCAGCGTCTTTAATGTTGGTTAACATTCCGCCAGGGTCACTGCCATGATTTGGTTCTGTAAGACCAAAACAGCCTAGCCATTCGCCACTCGCTAATTTGGGTAAATATTTGTTTCGTTGCGCCTCGTTTCCATATTGATAAATGGGAAACATTACAAGACTGCCTTGAACAGATGCGGTTGATCTTACACCGCTGTCACCTCTTTCCAGCTCCTGCATCATCAAGCCGTAGGATATATAATCCAAACCACCTCCACCATATTGTTCAGGTACAGTTGGTCCAAAGCAACCAAGTTCCCCTAGTTGCTTTACGATATGCTGAGGAAACTCTGCTTTTTGAGCATAGTCTTCAATGATAGGCGAGATTTCTTTTTTTACATAATTGCGAACAGTCTCGCGAATCAGTTTATGTTCTTCCGAAAGCAATTCGTCTACACCAAAATAATCAGGAGATTGAAAATTGTCTGTCTTAGCTGCCATAGCAATGCGTTGAATGTTTAATTAAATACATAAACTAACAGTCATTAGTTTATGACAATCGGATAATGGTGCAAATATACGGCGGGAATAGCCTCTCTGGGAGATTTTTTAGAATAAATATAATTGGTTGAAAAGTAAAAAATGCACAGACTTCCTACATGCCATTTTAACTATATTGCAGCATGGAATATACATTTTTAGCATTAGGAGACAGCTATACCATTGGCGAACAGGTTCAATTGAACTCAAACTTTGCCTATCAGACTTGTCAACTTCTTAGGAAAAAGTTTAAGGATATTCATTTGTTCACTGCTCCTGAAATTCACGCCAAAACGGGTTGGACAACCGACGAACTCAGTGCTCACCTCAAACAACAAATTTTACTGCCTAAATACGACTTTGTCACATTATTGATAGGTGTAAACAACCAATACAGAGGCCGTTCTGTTGAAAATTTCAGCATGGAATTTGAGGTATTGCTTCAACAAGCTATACAATTTGCAGGTGGAAACAAACAAAGGACATTTGTGTTGAGCATTCCCGATTGGGGTGTTACACCATTTGCAGAGGGGAGAGACAGACAAAATATTGCACAGGAAATAGATCATTACAATGATACATGCAAAACCATAACGCAATCAAAGGGAGTAAATTTTATTGACATCACCACATCTCAACGTGAAGATGGAAACAAACCTGCGTTTCTTACAGAAGATGAGCTTCATCATTCAGCCAACGAATACCAAAAATGGGCTGAACAACTTTCAGAAAGTATTGCAGCTACAATTTAATGGCGGAATTTAATAGGTAAGGTTATCCTCCAATTTTATTAAGCATCAATTGTTCCACTTCTTCACTGTTCCATTTGGCTTCTATCTCTGGAAGTTGCATTACCTCATCCATAATTTGTTGTTGGTGAAGGCCTCTGCTTAGAGCTTCGCTGTACCTGATATTTGGACTGAAAGTTACCAGGCTATAGGCAGGCGTCCATTTTTCCGGATGTTTTGTGCTGAAATGGGCTTCAATTTTTTTCTGCAGAAGAAAAACAGGATCGGCAACTTTGTCACGCATTTCAATGAAGTTGTTAAGTGCCAAGGTAGCAATGGCATCCCCATCAGGTTTTCTCAGCAATTGGTATTCATTGAAAATGGCCTTCCAATCATGGTTGTGTTTGGAAATGAGTTGGTTCAATACATTACAGTCTTCAAATCCGCTATTCATGCCTTGTCCGAAGAAGGGAACAATCGCATGAGCTGCATCACCAATCAAGGCAAAGAAATCCTCACGGATCCATGGAGAGCATTTTACGGTAACCAATGAAGATGTGGCATTGCTGAAAAATTCTTTTTCCAAATCAGGCATCATTGCAGCAGCATTGCTGAATGTTTCGTTGAAAAACTTTCTTACTTTTTCAGGGCTATCCAAACTTGCAAAAGAAGGATCTCCTTCAAATGGGAAAAATAAAGTACAAGTGAAACTGCCGTCCATATTGGGAAGTGCTATCAGCATGTAATTTCCTCTAGGCCAAATGTGCAAGACATTTCTTTCAATTTGAAAAGTTTGGTTTTCACCCGCAGGTATGGTAAGCTCTTTATAGCCGAAGTCGATATAATATTGGTTGTATTGAAAACGATCATGTTGTAACTGATGCGAAAGCCTGGCAGCAGAAAAAGCGCCATCGCTTCCAAAGATCAACGTTTGCTGAACAGTTTGTTTGGTGTTGGTTTCGGTGTTGGTGAAATGAATTTCTTTTTTCTTCCAATCGATGTGTTCGCATTTGTGGTTGAAATGAATGGCAACATGGTGTTGTTCTGCCAAATCCATTAGTTTGCGGTTGAGCTCACCTCTTGATACAGAATTGATGAACTGTCCTTCTTTACCATAAGCCTGATAACCGGAGCTGCCGTCTGCATGATGCAATTGACGTCCATGCATAGGTATAGCAATTGTTCTGATGGCATCCATGATGCCTACTTCCTCCAATGCAGCAATACCTCTATCGCTCAATGCCAGATTGATCGAACGGCCTGCGCTCATAGATTGTTTTCTCATGTCGGGTCTTCTTTCGTATATGGATACCCGATAGCCTTGTTTGGAAAGGTATATTGAGAGAAGAGATCCAACCAGTCCTGCACCTATAATGGTAACTTCTTTTTGCATTTGACTTCTTATTGCGTTTGCTTATTGAATGAATTTGCTGATGATTTGTCCGAATTGGTAAACGTCTTCAAAGCTATTGTATAAAGGCACTGGAGCAACGCGAATAACATTAGGTTCTCTCCAATCGGCGATAACTCCTGCTTTTATCAATTCCTCAAAAATCTTTTTACCATCTTTAAGCATCAGCATGGAAACCTGACAGCCCCTTTCTTCGGAATGAATTGGGGTGATGATGTCTATGATTTTTTCTTTTGCTGATGAATTGATATGCTCCAAAATGTAAATTAAATAAGCACTTAGCTGTTTACCCTTTGTAACTAAATTATGCATGCCTGCTTCTGCAAAAATTTCAAGTGAAGCCAAATGAGCAGCCATGCTGAGTACAGGCGCATTGCTTAATTGCCAGCCTTCCGCCGTAGGAATTGGCTTAAATTCAGCACCCATTTTAAACCTGTTTTCTTTATCATGCCCCCACCATCCGGCTAGCCTGAGTAGGTTTGAATTGTTATGATGGCGGTTATGAATAAACGCTCCTGAAACACCTCCAGGGCCGCTGTTGAGGTATTTGTAAGAACACCAGCAGGCAAAATCAACATTCCAGTCATGGAGTTCCAAAGCTACGTTGCCTGCAGCATGGGCAAGGTCAAATCCGCAATTAGCACCAACCTCATGTGCAGCTTTACAGATTTGCTGCATGTTGAACACTTGTCCGCTGTAATAATTTACTCCACTAAAAATCACTAGTGCAGTTTCTTCACCGTGTTGGGAAATAGCGTCTAAAATATCCTGAGTTTCTATGTATGAAGAACCTTCTCGTGGTTGCACTTCTATGATTGCATCTTCGGGCTTGAAACCATGAAGCGCGGCTTGAGATTGAAAAGCGTATTGATCGGAAGGAAAAGCTTTTGCTTCACAAATGATTTTGAATCTTTTTTTTGTTGGACGATAAAAGCTGATCATCAACAAATGAAGATTGACCGTTAGCTGATTCATTACAACAATTTCTTCAGGCAAAGCCCCAACAACTTCAGCCAGTAAATCAGGGAACATCTCATGGTAGCTCACCCAGGGATTTTTAGCATGAAAATGTCCTTCAACGCCATAATTTGCCCAATCTTCCAATTCGTTCAAAACGAAGTCCTGAGTGGTTTTAGGTTGAAGTCCGAGTGAGTTTCCTGTGAAATAAATACACTCTTTTTCATTCACAATCGGGATGTAAAATTTCTCGCGAAATTTTTTAAGAGTGTCTTTTTCATCAAGAGACTTTGCAAAGTGAAGTGAATTTTCAAAAACCATATCTTGTTGGTAGGACGTGTTCATGATTGTTGATTATAAAGTAGCAATTACTTTCAGTTCAATTGCTATTGGGGTAGGTAAACTTTTTATTTCAACAGTAGTTCTGCAGGCGTTTACATTTTTAAAATACTCGCCGTAAATTTTATTGTAAATAGGGAAGTCGGCTTTCATGTTGGTAAGAAACACCGTAACATCAACCATTTTATCCCAGCTGCTGCCGCTTGCTTCCAGTACCGCTTTCACATTGGCAAAAACCGAATGGCATTCGGCTTCAATATCGTATTTGATGATATTGCCTTTTTCATCTAATTCCAAACCTGGTATGCTGTTGTCTTTTGCGCTTCGACTTCCAATACCCGAAAGAAAAAGTAGGTTGCCTACTTTTCGGGCATGAGGGTAAGTTCCAAGTGGGGTGGCCGCGTTGCTGGTATTTATGATGTTTCCCTGATTCATATTGAAATTTATTTGATTAACCTTTTAAGGATAACCTAAAAGCAGTCAAAAAGTTTAAAATATTTAGTGCATGTTACCCAATGCAAATGTTTTTTGCTTCGGTAAAGAAACGCATAGCTTCCCATCCACCTTCTCGTCCGACTCCGCTTGATTTGGTTCCGCCGAATGGTGTTCTCAGATCCCTGTTCAGCCAGGTATTAATCCAAACGATACCACATTGTAATTTGGAAGAAACCAAAGTTGCTTTGGAAATATCTTGCGTCCAAATTGAGGCAGATAGTCCGTAGTTGGTCCCGTTGGCCAGGGTTATGGCTTCTTCAACTGTTTCAAATGGTTGAAGCGTAACAAACGGACCGAAAACTTCTTCGGTATTCGTTCTGCATTGTTGTCCAAGATTTTCAAAAATGGTAGGCTCAATAAAAAAGCCGTTTTTACATCTTCCTTCTGGTACAACAGCTTTTCCACCAAGCAACAATTTTCCGCCTTCTTCTTTTGCCAGTTGA
>CANHMN010000038.1 GCA_947461645.1 Chitinophagaceae bacterium
CGGAGACTTGATACCAACCCGATCTGTTTGCATTAATGGTTTGGTTCTGAGATCCATTGTTCCATAAATAGTTTGTATATCCTGCTCCTGCATCTAGCATTAGACTTTTCGAACAAACCTTAAGGGTGTCATTTGTAAATATATTGTCTCTGTTAACGCAACTAATGTATAGTGAGGTTATCTCTGTTTGCGTTAATGTCCTGTTCCAAATCCCTAGGTCATCTAAAGTTCCATTAAGATATTCAACATCGCCCGGGCTATCTTTGCCAATTTCAAAATCACCATCTGATGTAGGAGAAAGAGATTGAACTGCAAATACCTGCGTTTTTACGAGTGTACCATTCACATAATACCTGATGGTACCCCGATCAAATGTTGCGGCAATAAAATACCAGGTATCAAGATTTACAGGACTGGCGGGATTGTTGTTATTACCAGTAAACCCATTACCCCAAAAACCAGTTTGTGTAAAGGGTTGTACATACAATTTGTATTGATGACCAAGGGCGCCTTGGCCATTCGCTTTTTGAATGATTGGAGAAAATCTGCTGTTAATTCCATTGAAATAAGAAGTTAGTTTATACCAGCAGGCAAAACTGAAATTAGTAGTAATATCCGAACTATTGGAGGGTGAGGATGGGACAGTAATGGATGAATTTCCGTCAAAGTAATAGGCGCAATTGCTTAGGCCAAATCGGTCTGGAGCCAATTGAGCTCCATTAACTTGTCCATTATTTTGGTTACCACTTACATCCTTGGCACTGCCATTAAACGTATAGAAGGCTTTAAGTCCGCTTGTAGGAACATATCCGGGCAGATTTTGAGACTTTAATTTAAAGCTAGACAGCAGGCATAAGCTTATGATTGTCAATGAATAAAATAGTTTTTGGAGAGTTGGTTTTGGTAACATAGGAGGTGGTTTTAGGTAATGGATTTAGATTTCGGCAGAGAATATAATTTCACATCAGTGCAGAAATCAAGGAATTAGATATTGGAAACGAAACGATCAATTACATATTGCCTCAATGATTGGCGAATATTTCACATTTATAAATATTGAATGTGAATAATAGCAGGATTTGAATTCCAAGTTTTTGCAAAAACAAAATGAAGACATTATCTCAACTTCTTTGCAGTATTAATTGCTCTTTTGAGCCTCTTTTTTTTCAAAACTCGGTGAAAGACGGTTAGAATTCCCCAAAATAGTAGTAAGTAAGATAATATAATCAATGATTGTTGATTTTCCCTGTTTAGTGGTAGGGATTGAAGAGCTAAGGCGGCAGTGGTGGTAAATATGCCTTTTAAAAGAGATTCTGCGTTCTTTTTAAGAAGAATTTCCAGGTACGTAGGTAGGGATTTAATTATCCAATTCACTTCATCTTCGGTTACGCCACGTTCTATTAGCCCGCCGGTTAAATAACCAACATCACATCCCTTTTCCAAACAGTCAATGATAAAAAAAACTATTTCATTGGGCAATTGTTCAATTGAAAAGTTTACAGTCGAGGTTGTCTCATAGATTGAACCTATATCGTTGGGGTAGATTTCTCGTTTTTTTAGTTCTACAATTAACAAGCTTCTGGCTTCAGGTGTTAGCTCAGCTATTTCATTTTCATAGAGCAACAATAATTGCTCGTTTGTCATATTAGAATAACGCTCGCAAATAATTTCTGTGTAAGACAAGATTAGGTTTTATGGAAAGGTATTCAAATTGTTGATTATTTTCTGTTTTTTGCAGAAAAACCAACTTGTTTTTCAATATTTGATATTTTTGCAAAAAAATTAATAACGTGCTTTTAACTTCAGTTGTTTTTTTCATCCTAGGATTTGCTGTGGCCTCTGCTTTGATTGGTTTGCCTTTTCTTCAATTGAAGAAAAAATTAAAAAGTACCGAAGGGTTTTTGGAAAGCGAAAAGCTCATTAAGGAAAAGTTTAAAAAAGATTCGGCAATGGCTTTCCAATTGAAAGAAAGTGTTGAAAATGAACTTTCCAAAAAGATAGCAGATGCAGAACAAGCCCTTAGAATTATGGATAATGACATTCTTCTTTTGCAAAAGGATAATGAAGAAACGGAAGCCCTTATAAAAACTACTCAGCCCGAGCTTTATAATTTAAAATTGAAATTAATTGAGGCTAACAATACCATATCTCGCCTTAAGGCACAACTCGAAGGGAAAAAATAATTCCTATTAATAAGTTTCAGTCTGATTGAATTTTATTCACTCTTATTTTACTGCTTCAAAATTTTGTAAAAATAATTTCGCACTTGCCTTGATTCATAAAAGGGTAGTGTATGAAATTGGAATTTATTAACGAGTTTAAAATTGTTTTTACTCTTTTCTTTTTTTGCTTCTTCTATAATTCTGTTCCTGCTCAACAAAAGATTGACTATGCTTCCAATCGCAATCTTTCTGTAAATAAGGTAATTCGAATAGGAAAGGCAATTGATTCTTTAAGTCTAGTTGTTTCAGATGATTATGATTTACCCCTCAATGAATTCCACATTTACTTTCTTCAACTCAGTTACAAGAATGTTCCTGTTTTTGGTAAAATAGAAACACGGGTTTCCAATGATGATCAAGATTTAAAATCCATAATGGAGAATTCATACAGCAATTTGGTTTTTGAGGAATCAAAGGGAAAGCCATGTTTAGATGCCAATAATGCACTGATGGCCTTGCTTCAAAAACTCAATATATTAAATGTACGATTGGGACATTCTATAAAGACATCAAACCACAAACTGGATTTTGGCAAAATGGGCATTTCAGAAACAGATATTATTGTTCAGAAAATGTGGTATCCAATCAAGGAGGAAAATTATGTGCTAGCATGGCAAATTGAGTTAACTCCTCAATCAACAACAACAGCAGTAGTATATTGGCTGAGTGCTTATTCTTTAGATTTTTTGGCCTCAACAGATTACACAGTTGAAGAGTCATTAATAGAGGCGGATACTTTGTCCTCAATAATATCTCATGATCATACAAATGAGACAGAAATTTCTTCAATGATTAATTTATCAGCTAACACACCTTTAAATGCCGCGTACAGCGTTAGTCCTTATCCTTTTGAAAATAGTGCACAGTCAACCAGCATTCTATTTAATCCTTGGATGAACAACCAAAATGTTCTAAGTGCAGATTATTCTTGGCATTTTGATGGTTATCGTTTGCATGACAGTACCAGGGGAAACAATGTTTGGGTTCAGGAAGACCTAGACAACAATAACCTTACAAGAGGTCGCTGTGCACTGTCTCAAACTCCTTTGCCTTCGCTTTCCTTTCTCTATTCATATGACAGTGCTCAATCCCCTTTGAGCTTTACCAACCAGCAGTATGCCTTCACCAATCTTTTTTATTGGTGTAATTTTTTGCATGATTTTTTTCAAACAATTGGATTTGATGAGGCATCAGGAAATTTTCAATTTTACAACTACAATAATGGTTTGGCCAATGATGGTTTGATTGCTGATGCCCAGGATGCAGGCAGATTCAATAATGCCAATTTTACCACACCGCCTGACGGCATTTCACCAAGAATGCAATTGTATTTGTTCAATAAAACCATTCCAATGAGAGACGCATCTTTAGACAATGGTATCATTATTCATGAATACACGCATGGCGTTGCCAATAGGTTGACTGGCGGGCCTTCTGCTGCAAATTGTTTAAGCAACAGCGAGCAACCTGGCGAGGGATGGAGCGATTATTTTGCTTTGATGCTTACCACTGACTGGCGAAACGCAGGTATTGAAGATGGGGCTATTGAGAGGAGTATTGGTACTTATGTACTTGGTCAGCAAAAATCAGGTAAAGGCATAAGAGACTATTATTACTCCACGAATAAAGAAGTAAACCCGCTTCATTATGGTATGATGGCTACAATGGAAGGGAATGCTCATAAAATTGGGGAAATCTGGTGTGCTACATTATGGGACCTCACTTGGTTGCTTGTTCGCAATTATGGAATTGACAGCAATATGCTTGATCCATTTTTTTCTGGAGGAAATACCATTGCAATGAAACTTATTTTGGAGGGAATGAGGTTACAGCCTTGCAGTCCTGGTTTCCTTGATTCAAGAAATGCTATTTTACTTGCAGATACCCTTTTTTTCCAGGGGAAGTACAGCTGTTTAATTTGGAAAGCCTTTGCAGGAAGGGGTATGGGCTTTATGGCGACTCAAGGTTCAACTAACAATACTAATGATCAAACGGAAAGTTTCAGCGAAGCGGCAGGAGTTAAAATAAAATCCTATTCAAACGTAATCATGCAACATGAAGGAATGAATGTAAGGATAATACACCGAATCGTTTCCGGAAATTGTAATCCTATGGTTAATTACAAGCTTACAGATACATTGCCCTTAAATGCAACTTATGTAGAAGGAGGCAATTTTGATAGTACTAGTAGAACAATTTCATTTTCAATTAATCTTGGTTCCGGCGAAACTGCTGAATATAGCTTCATTTATAAAATCACAGAAGGTGCATACTACCCGAAATTGATTTCCTTTAAAGATTCGGTAAGTAATTTCAGTATTGACAGTTTTTGGAATAAGAACAATGCTTCTTCCAATAATTGGATGGCAAGTAATCTGCTATTTGTATCTCCACCTCATTCATTTTTTTCTGCTACAACTAACTACACTTCAGAAAATATATTAACAACTAAAATGCCTTTTCAATTGCCTGTTGCTTCTGCTGCTGTATTGACGTTTAATCATCAATACCAAATGGAGGCCGGCTGGGATGGGGGAGTTGTAGAGCTTAGTTCTGATAATGGGTCTACTTGGATCGACCTTGGTCCTTATATTATCACAGAGGGTTACGACACCAAAATTAAAACAAGTGAAAATCCTTTGTCTGGCAGATTTGCTTTTACCGGTATATCAACCAATTTTAAAACATCAAGAGTTGATTTGTCTTTTTGGGAAGGCAAGTCTATCTTAATCAGATTTAGAATGGGAACAGATGAAAGCATTTCCCTTACAGGTTGGTATATTGATGATATCATGGTAAAGGATAGTTCGAGGGTATTGGTAAAAGCCGCACTGAGTGACCATAATAATTTTATTCTCGCTAAAGACAAAATCGCCATTGAAGTAATGCCCGCTCTGGTTTGCAGTTGTTTTACTTTGACTTCTAATAACAAAAGGGAAATTACAAAGCAACAAAAAAAATAGCCCCAAAAGGGGCTATTAATAGGGGAGAATAAATTATAGTTATTCTTTAAAGTCAGCATCAGTAACACCCTCGTTGATTTTGATGTCTGATATGTTCATTCCAAATTCTTGTTCACCGGCGCTTTGAGTGATAATGTAGGGAAGTGTAACATTTCCTGTTTTTTTATAATTGCCGTAGCTAACAGTAAAAGTCATTTCGTTTCCGCCTGCATCAATAGTGCTTTCATCTTTAAGAAGCAAGCCTGTTGAAGTAGAGTAATATTCAACAACTACTTTTTCGCTTGGCTTAGTAACTTTAAGTTTATAAGCATTTTCATCGCCAATTTTCTCAATGCCTAAATAAGCTAATTTGTAATCAGCTGATAGGTAGAACAATTGAGGAATTAATCCTTTATCATCTTTGGCTTCTTTGATTTCTTTTTCATCCATTTCATTTTTTTGACCCATTTGAGCTTGGTATCCTTTTGCACCGTCGAACATCTTCTGCATTACCTTCATTTCACCCATTCTTACTTCAGTGTATTGCTTGTTGGGAGCCATTTTGATGTCAACGCCATCAAAGCTTCTGCCCATCAAATCCATGGTGAAGGTTGCTTTTAAAGTCTTTACTTTTTCTGCTTCAGCCCTTCCACCTATTGCTTTAAGGTAACCCTCAATGATGAAGGATGCTGATACTGCTTCAGAATTTTTTTCAGACTCTTTAATGTTTACCTCATTGGTTTTCTCAACAACAGGATTGGCGTATTTGTCGAATTTTTTAATAGGGTATCCCAGTCTGGTTAGATTAGGTAATATTTTGCCTCCATTGCCTACAATCACAATTCTGCTGTTGTCTGCAGACAGGTATTTTTGTGACACTTTTTTGATGTCCTCAATGCTAACAGCATTGATTTTTTGAAGGAAGGTTCTGTAGTAATCTTTTGGAAGATTATTGATGAGTATGTTCGATGCATAAGAAGCTGTTCTTTCAGGATCTTCCATACCCAATGCAAAAGAGCCATTGTATTTTGCTTTGGCGTTTTTGAGTTCTTCTTCGGTAATATTACCTTCTCTCATGTTTTTAATTTCATTAATAATTTCAGCTACAGCGCTGTCAGCTTTTTCGCTTCTAACCTGTGCGTTTCCTGAAAACTGAGATTGGAATCTACCACTGCCAATTCTGGAGTAGCTGCCGTAAGTAAATCCATGTTTTTCTCTCAAGTTCATGAAGAGCTTGCTTTCGGCTCCACCACCCAAAATTTGATTGGCTATCATCAAAGCATGATAATCAGGATTGCTCATTGGGTTATTGATGAGATTGGTAACGTTGATTTCTCCCTGAACAGCTGTTGGTACATCAACGAAGTCTATTTCGGTTTGTTTTACATTATCAACAGTAGGGATAGCCGGCAATTCCAATTTTACACCTTTCCAAGAACCAAATGCCTTTTCAGCTAATTGCTTTGCCTGTTCAGGAGTAATGTCACCTACGAAAGTAAGGTAGCTTCTTGATGGAGTAAGACTCTCTTTGTAAGCCTTTTTGATGTCATCTACATTCAAAGCCTTGATGGTTTCTTCTGTTTCAAATTCTCCTTGCGCGCTTGTTTTGCCAAAGCTCAATGCGCCGACTACTCTTGATGAAATTGCTGATGCACTTTTTTCGCTTGATTTTAAACCTGTAAGTTTTTGAGATTTTATTTTATCGAAAGATTCAGTTGGGAATGCAGGCATTCTCAATGCTTCAGCCATCATTAAAAAGGAGGCTTCAAAATAACGGGATAGTGAAGATACAAATCCGCCTCCGGCAGATAAGCCAACATTTGCGCCCATTTGATCGATAGCCAAATCGAATTTGTCTTTCGGTGTTTTGGTTGTTCCTTCATTTAGCATTTGTCCCATAAGTTCCATTACACCTGCTTTGTTACCCTCAACAACAGGACCCCTGTCGATACTTAGTGAGGCAGTGACTTTTGGGAATTTATGGTTTTCTACCACAAGCACAGTCATTCCGTTTGGAAGATTGAAAATAGCTGGGTCGTTAATGGTGATAGCAGGTGCAGGTCCAGGTTTAGGAGCTTTGCTGCGGTCAATGTTTTGAGAAATTGCGCTCAAACTGATGGAGGCGCACAATATATTTAAAAGTAATTTACGCATGATGATTTTGTTTTTATCAGTGGAATAGAAGAATGTTTATTTTTTTGGCAAGTAGTAAACCACTACGCGTTGGTTTTTGTTAAGGTATTTTTTTACAACATCCTGAATGTCCTGACGAGTTACTTTTCTTACTTCGTCTAATTCTTCATTCACGTGATTGGTGTTTTTATGATGAAAAGTATATCCATCGGCCAGGTTTTCTGCAATTCCAATCATTTTCGCATTCTTGCCGATATAATCATTCTCGTATTGATTTCTGATTTTGGTGAATTCCTCTTCACTGATTAGCGTGTTTTGAAGTTTCGCAATCTCATCATCCATATCTTTGATTAGTGTATCTAATGCTGTTCCATTGTTTGGTAGGGCATAAGAAATGTAAGCACCATAATCTTCCAATGCATAGTTGAAGCAACCTACTTGCAAACTGTTCTTTTTGTCATCAACCATTTTCTTGTACATGCGGCTGCTTGCTCCCTGGCTCAAAACGCTAGATGCAAGTTCCAATGCAATTGATTCTTTGCTGGTCTCACCTGGAGTTCTGTAGGCCATCATCACGGCAGGAATTTGAATGTTGTTATCGTAAGCCGTGTCAATGATTTCTTTTGTAATGGGATCTTCTTGAATGTTCACAGCTACATAAGGTACTCCTGAAGGAACAGGTCCAAAATAGTCTTCAACCATTTTCTTGGTTTTCTCAATATCAATGTCGCCTGCAATAGAAAGTACCGCATTGTTCGGAGTATAGAATTTCTTGTTGAATGCGATGAATTCATTAAGCGTAGCAGCATCTAAATGTTCCATGCTTCCGATGGGAACCCAATTGTAAGGATGCTTGGTAAATAATCGCTTCATCACTTCTCCAAGAAAATTTCCGTATGGTTGATTGTCAACTCTCATTCTTTTTTCTTCTTTTACCACTTCGTTCTGCGTTTTTACACCTATTTCGTTAATAACAGGGTGTAACATACGCTCGCTCTCCAGCCAAATACCCGTTTCCAATTGATTGGATGGAAATACTTCATAGTAATAGGTTCTGTCTTGAGAAGTGTTGGCATTATTCTGACCTCCGTTACTGCTTACAATTTTCATAAACTCACCACGCTTGATGTTTTCGCTTCCCTCAAAAAGCAAGTGCTCAAAAAAGTGTGCAAACCCGGTTCTTTCCGTTTCCTCATTTTTACTTCCAACATGGTACATTACTGATACGGCAACAACAGGAGCACTGTTGTCCTTGTGTAAGATTACATGAAGGCCGTTTTTTAGGTCATATTCGGTAAACGCAACTTTTTGTGCGAAAGAAATGCTTGCCCCGAATAATAAGCAAAGCATCAAAGAAAATTTTGGCATAAGATTTTTATTTTGCGCAAAAATAGGGTGACTTATTTAAGTTAAATGTTAAATAATAAACAGTTTATAAACATAAATGCAATCAATTGTAAAACCTGCCACCTTCTTGAGCTGTTCCTTGTTAAATTGGTTACATTTGTAATTCATTTTCTATGCTTTAAAATAATTATTATATGTCAAGTGTTTTAACTTCGGAAGTAATGCCTCAAACGGTTGATTTTCTCCCTTTACATGGAACTGATTATGTTGAGTTTTATGTTGGCAATGCAAAGCAAGCGGCCCATTTTTACAAAACGGCTTTTGGTTTTCAATCGCTTGCCTATGCCGGGCCTGAAACTGGTGTGATGGATAAGGTTAGTTATGTGATTCGCCAGAACAAATTGACTTTTGTACTTACGACCCCTTTAAAAACCAACAATGCCATAGCCGACCATATCTATAAACATGGTGATGGAGTAAAAGTGCTGGCACTGATGGTTGATGATGCCACAGATGCATGGAAACAAACCACTTCCAGAGGCGCAAAAACTTATCTTGAGCCCAAAGAACTATCTGATAACAATGGGAAAGTGGTGCTGTCCGGCATTCATACCTATGGAGATACGGTTCATCTTTTTGTGGAAAGAAAAAATTACAATGGTATTTTCATGCCCGGTTTCAAAAAGTGGGAATCTGAATACAATCCAGCCTCAACTGGACTTTTGTATGTAGACCATTGTGTAGGAAATGTAGGTTGGAACCAAATGAATGTATGGGTTAAGTTTTATGAGGAAGTGATGGGCTTTAAGAATATCTTGTCTTTTGATGATAAAGACATTTCTACCGAGTACTCTGCTTTGATGAGCAAAGTGATGAGTAACGGAAACGGATATGTTAAATTTCCCATAAACGAACCTGCTGAAGGAAAGAAAAAAAGTCAGGTGGAAGAGTTTTTAGATTTCTACAATGGCGAAGGCGTTCAGCATGTTGCTATTGCTACGCTAGATATTGTTGAAACGGTAACCCAGTTGAAAGAAAGGGGCGTAGAATTTTTAAAGATTCCATCTTCCTATTACGAAACGGTTTTAGACAGGGTAGGTAAAATTGATGAAGATCTTCAGCCGCTTCAGGATTTAGGTATTTTGATAGATCGTGATGATGAAGGATATCTCTTGCAGATTTTCAGTAAACCACTTGAAGACCGACCAACTTTGTTTTTTGAAATCATTCAAAGGAAGGGAGCGAAAAGTTTTGGTAAGGGTAATTTCAAAGCATTGTTTGAAGCATTGGAACGCGAACAGGAACTTAGGGGCAATTTATAATGTAGTTATCAGTATCCTTATGAAAAAAATCACAGGAATATTTGGAATATTTATTCTACTGGTGCTTAATTCTGTTGTTATTGCGCAAACATCCTATACTCCTCCAGGGAAATCTGGTAAGATTGTTGCCGAAATCATGCCAAAAGTGGAAGATTCCTTGAGAAAACAATTTTCAGCGTCTCAGTTGAATTGGCCGCCTGCAGCTGTTTATATTCGTAGTTTCAAATATGAGCGCCAATTGGAGGTTTGGGTAAAGAACGATATTAAATCTCCTTACAAACTTTTCAAAATGTATAAAGTTTGCATGCAAAGCGGAACAACCGGCCCAAAAAGAATGGAGGGTGATTATCAGGTTCCCGAGGGGTTTTATCACATCAATGATTTCAACACCAACAGCATGTATCATTTGTCGTTAGGTTTGAATTATCCCAATTCTTCCGACAGAATTTTAAGTGATTCACTTAGGCCGGGAAGTGCTATTTATATTCATGGCAATTGTGTTTCCGTTGGATGTATTGCTATTGGCGATCCCTCTATTGAAGAGGTTTTTACCATTGCCAATGCTGCAAAAAACAATGGCCAAGATTTTGTTCCGATTCATGTTTTTCCAGTTAAATATGCTGTTTCTGCATCTATGGAATACCTCAATAATGCCATCAAGGACAATGATTATTTAAAGGAATTCAATAAAACAATTAGAACGGCCTATGAGCA
>CANHMN010000039.1 GCA_947461645.1 Chitinophagaceae bacterium
GTGTGGAAGAGAAAGCATTTGTTGATAAGTGCGACAACGCAAAATACCAATTGCCTATTGGAAAACAGGTTGTAGGTATACACCCCCGCTATTTTAGACCGGCTGAAGTTGACTTGCTTATTGGTGATGCCTCCAAAGCAAACCAAAATCTTGGATGGAAACCAAAATACGATTTGCAAATGATGGTTGATGAAATGATGGAGGAAGAATTGAAATTCCAATCTAAAAAATAAAATCAAAGGCTGTTAAAAAAACAGCCTTTTTTATTTCTTGCTATGCTTTAGCTTCTTGAAAATCAAATTGTAAATCAGTTTGAAAGGAAAGAAAACGAAAGCCATTAAAAATTGTTTCCAGAACAACAAACGAAATCCATAAACTAAAGAATTTACATTAACGTGTTTGGCTATAGCTTTGAATTGAGCATAACACAGCAAATTGTAAATTATTTTTCTAGTTGTAATAAATAATACTGGCACTTGCTGATTGAAACGCATTTTAGCTACTGGAACACCTTCATCAATTACCATTTCAACGCAATCCAATATTTTCTGCTCATCAAAGCTAATCAGTTCTATGAGTTGCTGAGTTGATAGTCCATACCTTTCAAAATCCACAGAAGGTGCATTTAAAAAGGGCGATTCAGGATTCAGCAATTGTACCATTGGCAGTAGTTTTCCTGCAGAACTTGTGCAAAGCCAAGTAATGCCACTGCTGGAGCCGATAAGCAAAGTACAGTATTGAGATAATTCCGCATTTTCACGCACGCTCAAAACACTTGCATCAATTATTTTTTCGGAAGCTTCAAATGAATTAGCGGCAGATAAAATTACGCAGGTATCCCCTTTTGAAGTCAATTGCTCAGCTACTCTCTTTACCATTGGGAAATCAAGCAAGCTCTGACCACTTTGAGGCGCATATTCCCACAATACCACATTTTTGTAATTAGCCAACCGATGTTTTAAAGCAAATGCTGCCACTCGTGATTTTTCATCTTCAGAAAGTACAAGAACAGGCTGAACAGGCACATCAATCCTGCCGGGATAAGCCCTTAAAATCATGCCTCTAATTGTTCCATCATACAAGGCCTGATTGTTAAATACATTTGAGGTCATGATAACTTGATCCCAAATACCTCTCGTCTGTTGGTCAAATACTTTTTTCCTGAATTTACGGAAGGCTGAAACATCATTTTTAGCCACGTCATCAACAACCATAACATCATCAACGTATGGATTATGTTTGATAATATCTTTACAGAAAGCAGCAATAGCCCAGGTAAGATGGCAATTGGGATAATCTTTTTTAATTTGTCGAGCCACAGCGGTTGCATATAAACAATCGCCGTTGGAATACAACTGAACAAGCAATATTTTATTGAAACGAATCTCCATTTACCATCATTTTTGCAAGAGATTCAAAAGAAACAGCAGGTGAAAAGCCTAGGGACTTTATCAAAGAAGGATTCGACACCAATTGTTTATATTCAGGTGTAAAATCATTTTTAACCACAAGATGATTGGTGTAATCCACCCCAACTATTTGAAAACATGTTTTTATCCAATCTAAAATAGAATAGCCCAAACCGGAGCTGATATTCGCTTCAAAAACAATGTCTTGATTAACGAGCATCCAAATACCTTCAACAACATCTCCTGCGTAAGTCCATTCTTTAACAACCGAAACATCACCAATTTCAAGTACTTCATTATTCGATCCCTTTGCAATTCTGGAAGCAGTTGCAGCAATCTTCTGAGCTATATGTCTTTCAGATCTTCTTGGACTATCGTGGTTGAAAAAGTAACCAACATATGCTTTTACGCCAAGCAATCTGAAATAGCGTGCTGCGTATACCGATTGAATTCTACTTACAGAATAAGGATCTCTCGCTTCAAAAGGGTCATTTTCGCTGATGGGTAAATTGTTGTTTTTAAACTGCAACCCACTTCCGGAAATAAACACTTTGCTCTGAGAAGAAAAAAGTCTTACAGACTCCAATATGTTGAATGTTCCAGTTGAAATAGTTTCATGATTTTCGAAGATAGCTTCATGACGCGTTGTAGAATTGGCAGCCAAATGAAAAACATAGTCGGGCTGATGCATCTTTATCAATGCAGATACCTCATCGAAGCTGATAATATTGGTTTTATCAAAATTGCCTGATCTGCTTACTCCAATAGTATCTATCCCAAGCTTCATTAATAAACTGGTAAGATAAAAACCGTCCTGACCATTGGCACCGAAAATGATGGCTTTCATTATTTCTTTTTTTGCACAGTGAATGTAGCAAAAGTGTAATTGTATTTTCCGAGGTAGAAAAAATCAGGATTAGGACAATCCCAATTGCCTTGATCAACCAACTCACACTGAGGCATATACGACAACATTCTGTTTTGCATGTCGTCTTTTGTATAAAATCTAGCATCTACTTCAGGCTTGGGTTGACCTGGCTTCCAACCATCTTTGTAATCACAGGTTATTACTGCAATGCCTCCTGGAGCCAACAATTGCTCTATACATTCCAAGAAAGATTTATCATCAGGATCATGCTCTATTACAGAGGTAGAAAAGATAATGTCGTAATGATTTTTAAGCGTGGTAGGTTTTGAAATATAATCCTGAAGATAATAATTAATCATGGGGTCTATTTCGTCAACTGGATAACCAATTTTTTGTAAGCCCATGGAAGCGGTATCTTCATAACTGCCTACACAAAGCAATTTAGGATTGGAATATTTGTTAAGGTGACGGTAAACAGTGTCAAATACAAAAGCTTGTTGCACATTTGCCTCTGCGATTTTTTTTGACATGGTTGCAGGAGCAAACTGAAATAACTTGTCGATCGTGGGTGAGTAAAGTTTACGCGCATGATTGTCGAGAATTCTATTGAATCCATCTGAGGGGCTCAATTCTACAGGTTGATAAGCAGCAGAATCATCCTTCAATAAAACATCATCGGTTGCAGCAACAGTGTTTCCAAGCCATGTAAATGTTGGCGCTGGCAAGGTTAGATACTTATTAACCCAGGATTTAATTGTCCTGATAATACCCATTTTTGGCGCATCGAAATAAGTACTTTTTCTGTCAATAATCGTTTTAACGATTCTCTCATATTCCCATATCAAATTTTGTTCATTCCAGGATGAGCATGTTTTATCTAAACCAGAGAAACCTAACGACAATATAGATGCAAGACTATTCTTTTCACAACAAACTTCAGGATGAGTACGCAAAATATGCCTGAACATAGGACAATCAGAAACAGCAACGGGCCGCTTTACGGCAAGCGCAAAATCAACTGCACTTGAAATTCCTCTGCCGGATTTATCCTCATACATAAAAACATTCATGCTGTTGGATGCTAAAAATTCAAGCAATTGACCATGATCCATAAAATCATGGGTGATTTCTAATTTAATCTTAGTGCCATTAACTACCCTCTTGCAATGCTCAGCAATAGTTATGGCATTTTTACCATCTTCGTCACCAAAAGCTGCAAATGGAATATTAAGCCTTACAACAGCCTCTTTAAAATCTCGAACAACTTTTTCAACCAGTTTTACAAAACCCTTGTTGGGCGTGGCAAAACCAAAACTTCCTATGGTTGGAACAGCTGGTAAAGGTTTATTGTTTTCATAAGCAGGTATTAATCTGCCCGTCTTGAAAACAAATGGATTTTTGAGTAATAATGTTGGATCGGCAGCAATGTAGTAATCAAAGAGAGCGTTGATTCTCTTCTGAGAACTTCCCAAAATAAATTTATTTCTATAGGCTGTTGCGGTATCGGCCACTTCCTGTGTTGCTTCATGTATAATGCCCACTTGAATAGCAGACAATCCTGCAACATTGTTTTTATACATTCCTTTGGCCACTTTTGTACAAAGCCAAGGCATTACAGCTGGATGGTAATTGTAAATGATTATAGCAGGCTGATGCTCCTCAATCGCTTTATTGAGTTCATTTTGATTTTCACAAGCGACATGTACAAATGAAAACTTTTGAGATTTTCTGACAGCATTGTAAGTATTCCATCCGAACTCATAAACACCACACTGCTTTTTCCTGTGGGTAACAAACAATATAGTGTTCTTCATACTTATTTTTTAAAAATTTCAATTTTGGGAACTGGGAAAATAAAACCGGTACCTTTTTCCAATGCTTCTTTTTCTCTTTCCACAAATTCGGCTTTGAAATGCCATGGCAAAACCAGATAGTAATCAGGATTCATTGCCCTGCTTTCTTCTTCACTGATGATGGGAATATCAGTACCTAATGTTCTCGCACCATATTTATCAGGATTTCTCTCAGCAGCACACTCAACCAAATTCTTATCAATATCGCACCACTGTAAAATGGTATTCCCTTTTGTTGAAGCACCATAAACATGAACTCGCTTGCCTTCTTTCTTAAGTTTAACCAGCAATTGATTGAGCTCTACTTTAAGCTTTTCAATTCTTTGCTGAAAAGTCACATAGGGTTTGTCAGTATCAAGTTCAAGATCGAACTCTTTGTGTCTGATTTCGTTAATGAGCTGATAATTCTCTTTATTATCGTGTTTGCTGTTTTCTTTGTGAGTAGCGTAGCAACGAATACTTCCTCCGTTGATGTCATTGAAAGAAATTTTGAAAATTTTCATTCCGGCCTTTGCCAATATCTTTTCGAGCACGGCAAGACTGTAGAACTCAAGGTGTTCATGGCAAATGGTATCATAACTATCGAGTTCCAACATCTTTGGCATGTAGCTCATTTCAAAAACCCAAACGCCCTGAGAAGAAAGAAAACGGCTGATGCCTTTGACAAATGCAACAGGATCTTCCAAGTCATAAAACATGGCTATAGAAGTAATAACATCGAGTTTCTTGCCTTCCAACATTTTAAAAAGCTCTTCGGAAGGAAAAATATCCTGAACTACAGTAGCATCTTTTACCTCCTGGGCAACATCGCTTGGGTCACAACCGTATTTTATGTAATGCTTTGGATAATAACCCAATAAGGTTCCATCGTTACAACCAATATCAAGAACCAACGGATGCTTTATAGAAGAAATGGTATCGGCAACGGAGTCTACAATATCCTTGAGGTGATTACGCATGGTATTGTTTGTTCCGCTTCTGTACCAATAGGCAGCATACAAAATTTCGGAGGGAACGGAATGTTCCATTTGCAACAACCCGCATGCATTTTCATCAACCTCCGGATTGCATCTTACCAGGGTGCAATCAATCTTTCTTTCGCTAGGCATTTCCTTACCGGGCTTTACAAAACTACCTTGCAGGTATTGAGGTCCGAGATCAATAACCTTTTTCAAGGATGGGGAGCCGCAAACCCTGCAGGTTGTTCTTTTCCTAATGTGCATTATTTAGAATTTTTTATTTTTTAACAAATAAGTACTTAAACAAATCGTTGATGCTTTGCACAACAAACAAAATGCTTCAGCCATAATATGAAATTGTTGCCATTTTTAACAGCGATCAACAAAACTTATTGAGCGTCAATGAAAAGGGCCATTTTCAAGGGCCATAAAATTACAAAAAAAAATAAGAAATGAATACCTTCGCAAAAATAGTCGATATTACGTTTCAACTGCCTATTCAATAATGTCAGAAATCAGAAAAAGAAGCATTAAAGCCGCAATATGGATATATGTCGGATTTTTAATTGGTGCTGCAAATACCTACTTTCTTACACACAAGGCTTGGTTTAGTCCAGATCAGAACGGACTAACCAGGGTTATCATCGAAACAGGGCAACTCATTTTTGCTTTTTCAACCCTAGGCACCACCTCATTTTTGCTAAAATTTTTCCCTTATTACAAGGATAATCTTGATGCTAGAAAAAACGATATGTTGGCTTTGGCACTTTCTATAGCAACATTGGGATTCCTGATTTGTACAGGTTTTATTTTTCTGATTGAGCCCATTATTGTTCGAAAATTCAGTGAGAAATCCATTCTGTTTGTCGATTATTTTCAGCTTATTATACCGATGGGTTTTTTCATCATGCTTTATCATATTCTAGAGGCATATAGTTATGGTTTCGGTAAAGGAGTCATAACAAGTTTATTGAAAGAAACAGTGCTGAGGTTTTTTACAGCTATAGTTATTTTGTTGAAAATTTTCAACTTTATAGATTTTCATACTTTCATCATCCTTTTCTCTTTTCAATACCTTGTAATTGTATTGTTACTAGCATTTCACCTTAAGAGAAACAACCAATTATGGATAAACTTCAGAATAAGCAGGGTTACCAGAAAATTCAGAAAGAAAATCATAGCCATAATGGGCTTCACTTTTATTGTAGTGGTGGTAAGCATGTTGCGGCAAAGCATTGACGGATTGGTATTGGCTTCAAAACAAGACCTGGGCAAGGTTGGCATTTTTGGTTTAGCTGCCTACATGAGCTCAGTCTTGCAGGTTCCCTTTCGCAGCATGATAGCCATTACCATCCCCATATTGTCGCGTTCATGGAAAGACAAAAACCTTGTGGAGATTGAAAGAATTTACAAACGATCTTCCATAAACCTACTCAGCTTTTCGCTCTTTGCTTTTTTTCTGATTTGGTTGAATTTTAATGATGGCATTCAATTGCTGGGTATTAATGCAGAATACCTTGAAGGGAAAACCGTTTTCCTTTTGTTAGGTATTGTTGCCATCATCGAAATGGGAACCGGCGTGAATGGTCAAATTATTAGCACTTCAACCATGTGGAGTTTTGAATTGTGGACCAGCCTGCTACTTACCTGCCTGATAATCCCATTAAGTTATTACCTAACGGTGAAGTATGGACTTGTTGGCCCCGCACTTGCAAACCTCGTCTCTTTCAGTGTTTACAATGCAGTAAGGCTATATTTTTTATGGAAGAAATACAGAATGCAACCCTTCAGCATTAAAACAATTGAAGTACTTCTCATTGCTGCTTTCTCTTACCTTACATGCCTGCTTTTCAAGGAATTGCATGGTTTAACCGGAATATTATTAAAAAGCTTTCTTTTTATCTCACTTTTCCTAGCGGGAATTTATGTACGAAATGTATCTGCCGACATAAGGCCGATCATAAACAATCTGCTTTTAAGGGTTGGTATAAAAGGGAAGGAATAAATCAGCTTTCTTTCAAGTAAGAGAGGTATTTTTCTATGGCTGCACTTTTCTTTTCATCAAGCACGTAACTGATGTTTTTTTGATAATAATGAAGCAAGTCATAGTGTTTAAAGTCCAATTGAGAAACAACCGCAGGTATCATTGACAGTCCTTTCTGCACTTCAGCATTGAACAATTTTATTTTTGAATCATCCAATTTTTTATTGGCAAGCCAAACCGCGAAGACAAAAGGCAGGCCAGTCATTTCTTTCCATGCCAAACCCAAATCAAAAACATATTTGGTAGCATTTCTTTTAACGAGGGCCCTATCTCCTATTACCAAACCTGCTGTTGTGTTTGAAATTTGATTTTCAAAACCTGCATTGGCTTCAATGAGAATCGGATTTATTTTCCAGAAATGTTTGAGAAGAATTTTCAACAAGCCCACAGAAGACCTGCTTTGATAATCAAGCAAGATGGTTTCAATCTGAGCTAGAGGCACATCGCTGAACAAGCAAACGCTTGCCACTTCACCATCTGTAGCTATACAATAGGGAGAAACAATTTGCGGATGTTGAATTTGAGGAATAACCGCAACCGGAACCAACCCAAAATCAATTTCATCATTAAGCAGCTTAGTAGCTACATTGGAAGGATAGTCAAAAATAAAATGGAAACTGTCCGACAAATGCCCCTGCTCTAAGAAATAAACCATTGGCTTTGTATTGAGATAGCTTACCGCTCCAACCTTTATTTTACCGTTCAATGATGTAGATTTAGTTGGCAAAATTACCATTAAGCAACTAAATATCCTCCTTAAAATAAACCCTGATTACTTAAAACTTGTAGCTTAAATTTGCACAACAAAGAAAGAAGCAAAAAAGTTTCGCTTCAAATTAAACCATACGCTGAATTTTACAATAGTTAACTTATGGAATTTACTCCGTTGACATCCATCTCTCCTATTGATGGAAGGTACTCAAACAGCACAAAAGAGCTTGCTGATTATTTTTCAGAATACGCCCTGATTAAATATCGGCTTTTTGTTGAAGTAGAGTATTTCATTTTTTTGGCTGAAAAAAAATTTTTCAAGCTCAGCGCAAAAGATGTACAATCCTTAAAAAATATAGTTTCCGACTTCACGATTGAAGATGCAAAACAAATTAAAGACACAGAAAAAACCACCAATCATGATGTTAAGGCCGTGGAATATTTCTTAAAGCAAAAGCTCACCGCCATAGGACTTACTGATTTGCAAGAATGGGTACATTTTGGTCTAACTTCACAGGACATCAACAATACAGCAGTTCCCTTACTATGGAAAGATGCTGTTGAAACCCAATACTTGCCATCTTTGCTAAATCTGCAGCAGCACTTATACAAATTGGCCCAACAATGGATGAACATACCTATGCTGGCCAGAACGCACGGACAGCCAGCATCGCCTACCAAGCTTGGCAAAGAATTGATGGTTTTTGTAGAGCGACTTGAAAACCAGATTCAATTGTTCAGTTACATTCCATTTATGGGAAAATTCGGAGGCGCAACAGGTAATTTTAATGCTCACGTCGTAGCCTACCCTAAATACAACTGGAAGAAATTTGCTGATGATTTTCTGGAAAATAAATTAGGTATTGAGCGTCAGCAATTCACCACTCAAATAGAACATTACGATATTCTTGCCGCACATTTTGATGCGATGAAAAGGATAAACAATATCCTAACCGATCTTTGTCGAGACATTTGGAGCTATGTGAGCATGGACTATTTCAAACAAAAAATAAAAAAAGGGGAAATAGGCAGTAGCGCCATGCCCCATAAAGTAAATCCCATAGATTTCGAAAATGCAGAAGGGAACTTAGGTATAGCAAATGCAGTGTTTGAGCACTTATCAGGAAAGTTGCCTGTATCGAGACTACAAAGAGACCTTACGGACAGCACCGTTCTAAGAAACATTGGAGTACCTGTGGCTCATACACACATTGCGATACATTCCATTGAAAAAGGGTTAAACAAACTGATATTAAATCCTGAAAAATTAAAAGAGGACCTAAACAACAATTGGGCAGTGGTGGCAGAGGCCATACAAACCATATTGAGGAGAGAGAAATACCCGATGCCTTATGAAGCGTTAAAAGAGCTAACAAGAGGCGCAAGGATAGACAAAAAAAGGATACATCAGTTCATTTCCAAATTGAAAATTTCTGCAGCAGTTAGAAACGAGTTGAAAAAAATTACACCTGAAAACTATACGGGCATTTAGATTTATGCTCAACAACAAGCATCAATACCAAACGCCATTGATTACAAAGGCAACACCTGAACTTGACAGGGTAATGGAAGTTGGATAGCCAATTTTGTAATCGGCCAACTTAAGTGCTACTTTACCAATTAGATCATTGGCACTCAATGGTGAGTCATCATCATAAACTGTAAAATAGGATGTTTTTGAAAGATCTTCCATTTGAATTGGTGTTGTGAGGTTGTATACAATGGGTAATGCAGAAAGCTGCAAATCGTTTCTTACATCAGCAGTGCCATCTTGAAGCAGGTTCCCCGCAGAATCCTCAACATTCATATATACATCAGGATATTGATAGCCGGAAATTCCCAAATCCCAGCTGGATCCACCTGCATCTGTCATGGGTATGGCTGTAAGACTGATTTGATTGATTTTAAACCTGTAAAAACTGGGTTCGTAAGTTGGATTGGGCTTCTTACATGAGACCACCAACAAGACAAAAAGTAAGGCTAATACTGGCAAAACAACCTTTTTGAATGATAGCATTTTATTTTTTGAGATTAAATATAGGAATAAGGTTTGAATACAGAAATTAACCGCCAATTTTAAAAAATACCCCCAAATTAAAAGGGCAAAACACCTAATCTTTTACAATTCGAACGGAATATCCGTTGACCTTTGTCAGATAGTTCCTGATGAGTTCTGTATGAAAATAGTACACATTTCGAAACCAGGCATTCGATAAGTTAAAATCAGTAGCAGTCCAAAAATATCCGTGTGTAGTATTGAAATAAAATGTCCCATCATTAAACCGGTAACCTCCGGGCAATGCTGAAAAACCACTGCTATTTGTTGCACCTGCATTTGGAGATCTCCAGTGAGTAAGTCCAGCCTCTTTCAACGCACCGCCAGATATTAACGATCCACCTAAACAATTATCGAGAACAGACCATTCCGAATCACTGGCTACATGCCAACCTTCGGGAGCCAGTCCCCTAGAATCTTTCACTGCATAAAAATTATACAATTTGCCATATCTAGCCCCATAACCAGCACTATCATTATTGTACCAACACCATGCTCCTGTTGTTAAAGCAGACCATTCATTATCATCCGTAACCTGAGGAATAACATCTCCATTCCTATAATGACTAACATTTAAATTCTGTGAACTCCAAGTTTGATTACAAATGGTAACAGA
>CANHMN010000040.1 GCA_947461645.1 Chitinophagaceae bacterium
GAAACAGCCCATTCAACGCCGCCTTCATATATGGCATTGTTCGGACATTCGGGCTCACAAGCTCCACAATTGATACATTCATCTGTAATCTTTATTGCCATCTGTTGTAAATTTGATGTAAAGTAATAACAACACCATGAATTTACAAAATCGGATTGAGGTAATGGTCAAATTGGGGGAATATATTCGCTCAAAACCTGAAGAATGGAACCATACAATCAAAAATGCCTCTTTACACAATGCATGGTTTACGGAGGATTTTATCCATTTGGCTGCACAAAACATTACAGACTGTTTTCTCTCGGAAGATTTGCTCAAGGCATGGTGCAATCACTATCACCTCGATGATTTAATTAAACCTGTGAATGTGGGTGTGGTGATGGCAGGAAATATCCCGCTCGTTGGATTTCATGATATGTTGTGTGTTTTCATCTCCGGACACCGTCAGACCATCAAGCTATCCTCAAAAGACAATATTCTTTTGAAGCATCTGATAGAAATCATGTGCAGCATTAATCCTCTAACAAAAGGCTACATAACCCTTTCCGAACAACTGAAAGATTGCGATGCCTACATCACAACAGGCGGAAATCAATCTGCTGATCAATTTGAAAAGTATTTTGGCAAGTACCCAAACATCATCAGAAGAAACCGGACTTCAGTTGCTGTTTTAGATGGAAAGGAATCAACTCAAGAGCTTGATAAGCTTGCGGATGATGTTCACCTTTATTTTGGATTGGGATGCAGAAACGTCACCAAATTGTACGTCCCTGAGCACTACGATTTTGTTCCGTTGATAAAGGCTTTCAACAAATACAACTATTTCCGTGACATCAGTAAATACGCTAATAATTATGATTACCAGCTGTCTTTGCTTTTATTGAACAACATCAAATACATGAGCAGCGAGTCTACTTTACTGATAGAACAAAATGCTTTGTTTTCTCCTATCGGGATGCTGTATTATGAACATTATGTTGATGAAAATTCCTTGATAGAAAGACTGAAACAAGAAGATGCTATTCAATGTATAGTTGGCAAAGGCGATGGCTTAATCCCTTTTGGAAAGGCACAGCAACCTGAATTGTTTCAGTATGCCGATGGCAAAGACACCCTTCAATTCTTGCTAAGCCTCTAACCCCAATAATATGTTAAAGATGTCAGTATTCCCTTTACATTTTGTCAGTCTGTCTTTAATTTGCGTTTCGGCATATTTTTTGAAAATTATCATTCAATATTCACCAAATCATCATCATTATGAAACTAAAAGAAGTATTGGCCACCATCGGAATCAGCGCCCTTACCACTTTTGCAGTAGTTTGGGGGTTCAATAGTTACAACAAGTACAATAAAACCTTTGCCGGACAAACAGAGGGTACAATTCCCAATAATTACAGACTGGCAGGTTTGATGAACGGAGAAACCAACAATGGTGGAGCACCTGATTTCACTCAACCTTCAGTAGCAGCGTTGCCTGCTGTTGTTCACATCAAAACCAAAACAAACGCCAAGCAAGTCACCAACAATCTTCCGCGCATGCGTCAAAATCCATTCAGCGATTTCTTTGACGATGATTTGTTCAATCAGTTTTTTGGAGGAGGGAGAATAAACATCATACCTGAACAGCAGGCATCGGGTTCAGGAGTAATAATTAGTGATGATGGATTTATCGTAACCAACAATCATGTGATAGATAAAGCCGATGAAATTAATGTTACCCTTAACAACAAAAAAACTTACAAAGCCAAAGTAATCGGCGCAGATCCTTCCTACGACCTTGCAGTGATTAAAATAGATGCATCTGCTCTTCCATTTTTGCTCTACGGAAACTCAGACGATGTTAAAATTGGTCAATGGGTTTTGGCTTTAGGCTATCCATTGAATCTTGAAACAACCGTAACTGCAGGTATCGTAAGTGCTAAGGCAAGAAGCATAGGCGTAAACAAAGGCAAATCAGGCAGCACTGCTGTAGAATCGTTTATTCAAACCGATGCTGCTGTTAATATGGGAAACAGCGGTGGAGCTTTGGTTAATACCGATGGAAAATTAATTGGTGTGAATACAGCCATCGCATCACCTACAGGGTATTACTCGGGATATTCCTATGCTATACCAGTCAACATTGTTAAAAAGGTGGTTGATGATTTAATTAAATACGGTAGTGTTCAAAGAGGTTACCTTGGTATTCAATTCGGCAATGCTGCTGATATGAGCGCTGCTGATAAAAGAAGTATCGGAATTGATGAAGAAACTTACGACGGAATTTTTGCCACTGATGTAATTACTGATGGTGGCGCCTTTGCGGCTGGTATCAGAAAGGGCGATAGAATTCAAAAAATCAACGGCGAAGAAATTGTGAGCGGTGGTGAACTTCAGGAACAAGTAAGCATGTTTAAACCTGGAGACAAAGTTCCTGTGCAAGTCTTAAGAGGGAAAAAAGCAATCAACTTTGTGGTAACCTTGAAAAACAAAGCCGGCAATTATGACATTGTCAGAAATGATTCTAAAATCGACGCGCTTGGGGTTGAATTGGTAAACCTCGACCTTAAAAAAGCAAAAGAATATGGTATCGACGGAGGAGTAATCATCAAAAAAATAAACAAAGGTGCTATTAATGATCAAACCAGAATGAAAGATGGTTTTGTTGTGCTCAGAATAAACGACGAACCGGTGAAAAATGCAGATGATATGAGAAAAATAATCGGCAATCAAAACGCTTTCACCATTAGTGGTTTTTACCCAGGGTATGATGGATTATACGAATATCCTATTACACTAGAAGAACAGTAAAATACAAGGTTTATATCGCTTTTTACAACATTCAACCGAAGGATAACCTCCTTCGGTTTTTTCATGGGAAGAAATCAGAATGAATTATTTATTGTCGTGCTCCTCCTCTATCATAATGTAATCTCCTGGCAATAAATAACCCTCCTTTTCTTGCAGTGAATTTACTTTTTGAATCAATATTTTTGGATGAAAGGTTGAATGAAATTTGTAATTAAAATAACAAACCTCTTTGTTGCCTGTGTTTAAGAACAACCAAACCTTCCTTTTTTCTGCTGTTCTTTTTAATATCAGTAAACCATTATCCAAAGTTTCAATTTCAGGACAATTCAAATCATAGATGTATTTTCTGATTTCAATAAGACGTTGGTAAAAGCTGCTGTTTTGAATGGGCTTGTTCCAATCTATCGGATCACGATCAAAAAAAGCAAGCCTTTTTTCATTGGGCAATTCTTGTGCGCTGTAAATTAATGGAACGGCAAAAGGAAGAAAAAAATGAAGCACGGTAAACAAGTCTGCATATAAACCATATTTTTCGAACTCCGTTCCATTCCAACTGTTTTCATCATGATTGGAGGTAAAGTATAGTTTATAATACGACTTGCTCCTAACCGAACATTGTTGCTTTAGGTATGCTGAAAGCACATTCAATTGATGTTGACCTTTGCAAAATTCTTCTGTAAGGTGCATCCATTTCCATGCAAACAATACATCAAAAGCCTGAAAATAATCTTCCTGCTCTGATTCTGCGAGCCAAATCAAATTGCTTTTCAATTGATGCGTGTGGTGTCTTGCTGCAATCCAAAACGAAAGCGGAGTAAGGTGTGCGAGATCAGCCCTGAAACCATCTATATCGAACTCCTCAACCCAGTAAGTCATTTCATTTATCATAGCCTGATGAGCCCATGGATTTTGATGATTGATTTGTATCACATCTTCCCAACCATGCGGAGAAAAAAAACTACCATCTGCATTTCTAAGCAAATAATCAGGATGCTCTTGCGTCCATACATGATCACAGGCAACATGATTGGCTACCCAATCCAGTATAACCTTCATACCCAAGGAATGCGCCATTGCAATAAGTTGCTTTAAGTCGGTTTTGCTTCCAAATTCAGGATTTACCTCATGATGGTTGCTAATTGCATAATAACTGCCCAGATTTCCTTTTCTGTTGATTACACCAATAGGATGAACGGGCATTAACCAAAGCACATCAATTCCCATTGAATGCAGCCTTGGTAATTCCTTAGAAAATGAATTGAACGTACCTTCAGGAGTATATTGGCGAACATTAACCTCATAAAATACGACAGTTTTGAAGAAATCAAAGTGAGTGGTAACCATAGCTGTAACATATAATGGTAACTAAAAGTGCCAAAGTATGTTGATGCTGCCTAACTTTGCATGACGAAGATTAACCATGAAGCAATTTACCATCCCCTTCACTTACCGTAGCTCGCTTATTTCCTCCATTAAAGAGAAACGCAAGCAACTCGACAAGCTGAAAAAAGATTTTAGTCCAACCATTTTAAATTGGGGGCCTGTACAATTTTTATTGGCAAGACATTTTGGCTTTTGTTACGGGGTAGAAAATGCTATTGAAATTGCTTTCAGAACTGTTGACAACAACCCTGGCAAAAACATTTATTTGCTTAGTGAAATGATTCACAACCCATCTGTTAACCAAGATTTAAAGGAAAGAGGGGTGAAATTTCTTCAGGACACTAACGGCAATTCGCTACTGCCCATTGAAAACCTTACCTCAGCTGATATTGTCATCATTCCTGCATTTGGTACCACTATAGAAATGGAAAACAAATTAAAGTCCATCGGTATCACAATAGAGCAATACAATACAACCTGTCCGTTTGTTGAAAAAGTTTGGAACAGAAGCGAACAAATTGCCAAAAAAGATTACACCGTTGTTGTTCATGGTAAACCTTCACATGAAGAGACTAGAGCAACTTTTTCGCACGCTGCGGAACACACCCCTACTTTGGTGATTAACGACATGAATGAAGCAATTGTGTTGGCAGATATTATCAAAGGAGAGAAAAGTATGGAAGAGTTTTATACCCTTTTTAAAGGAAGGTATTCAAAGGGATTTGATGCTGAGAAACACTTGGACAGAATTGGTGTTGTAAACCAAACCACAATGCTTGCCAGCGACACCCAAGCCATTGCCGATTTTCTGAAACAAACCATGATTGAAAAATTTGAAGAGGCGGGCAAAGATTCCACTGCTCATTTTGCCGACACCAGAGATACACTTTGTTATGCTACCAACGACAACCAATCTGCAGTACACGGGATGCTTGAACAAGATGCCGATCTTGCCATCGTTATCGGTGGATACAACAGCAGCAACACTTCTCATTTGGTAGAACTCTGCGAATTGAAATTACCCACTTATTACATCGACCACCCGAAGAGAATTGTTTCCAAAGAAGAAATTCATCATTTCGATTTTCACCATAAATCAGAAAAGATAACTACCCATTTTCTGCCGGCAAAAGACCAGTTAAAAATTATGGTAACGAGCGGAGCGAGTTGTCCGGATGCACTTGTTGAAGCTGTTTTGGAAAAATTGGCCTGCTTTTACATTTCCAAAGAAAGTTATCAGGGAAAGGTAAATGAAATTGTTGCGGCTGACTAAAGAGATTAATCAATTTTTCATTTCCGCCATCAAATCCATTGCAAACTGCAGTTGCTCTTGCATGGTAAGATTCGTATTGTCGAGCAAAATAGCATCTGCAGCTCTTCTTAGCGGACTAACCTCTCTATTGGAATCGATATAATCGCGCATTTCGAGGTTGTTTTTTACCTCATCGATTGTAACATTTGGATTCTTCTGGTACATTTCCTTAAAGCGACGTTCAACCCTTACCGTAATATCAGCGGTCATAAAAATCTTCAGTTCAGCCTCCGGAAATACAGTAGTGCCAATGTCTCTTCCATCCATAACTATGCCTTTCTGCTCACCCATTTTTTGTTGCTGTGCAACGGCAAAAGTTCTTACTGCAGCAATGGTAGCAACTTCACTTACCTTTTCGGCCACAACCAGATCCCTGATCATGTACTCAACATTTTCATCATTGAGGTGCATTTCTGACTGCTGAGACTTATCGTTGTATTCGAAATGAAGTTCAATGTGATTTAGGGCTTCATTGGTTTTTTCATCGTCCGTCCAATCAATGTGGTTTCTCAGAAAATACAAAGTAATAGCCCTGTACATGGCTCCGCTGTCAATGTAAACATAACCCAATTGAGCAGCAAGTTGTTTAGCCAACGTGCTTTTACCGCAAGAGGACCAACCATCTATCGTTATGATTATTTTTTCCAAAATATTATTGTTACCGATTGAGGATGTAAAATAATTTAAAAATCAGATTTCGTAAAAACATTTTGAATTCGAATATAATCCCCAAAAAAATACCCCGATTAACGGGGCATTTTCACAATTAAAATTATCAGGATTGAGATTTCTTCTCTTTTTTCTTCGGTTCTTTTATTTTGAATACGATTTTACCCTCATCCTTGTTCAAATCAGCAATCACGGTATCACCTGATTTGATGGTTGTATTGAGAATCTCCTCCGCCAATGGGTCTTCCAAGTATTTCTGAATGGCCCTGTGCAACGGACGTGCTCCAAATTGACTGTCATACCCTTTTTCAGCAATGAAATCTTTGGCTTCCGAACTCAACTCCAATTGGAATCCAAGGTTGCTGAGTCGTTTCATCACAGCTTTCATCAAAATGTCGATAATTTGGAAGATGTTTTCTTTGTTCAAAGAATTAAAGATGATTACATCGTCTATACGGTTTAGAAATTCAGGACTGAATGTTCTCTTCAAAGCCTTTTCAATGATAGACTTGTTGTTTTCATCAAGATTTTCCTGACGAGATTGCGTTGCAAAACCCACTCCATCTCCAAAGTCTTTAAGTTGTCTTACTCCGATGTTGGAGGTCATGATGATCAGCGTATTTTTAAAATCAACTTTTCTGCCTAACCCATCAGTCAATTGACCATCGTCAAGCACCTGCAAAAGAATGTTGTAAATATCCGGATGCGCTTTTTCAATTTCATCTAAAAGAATTACACTGTATGGCTTGCGTCTAACCCTTTCCGTTAACTGACCGCCTTCTTCATAACCTACATATCCGGGAGGTGCACCAATCAATCTGCTCACGGTGAATTTTTCCATGTATTCGCTCATATCAATTCTAATCAAAGCATCTTCGCTGTCGAACATATGCTTTGCCAGTGATCGAGCCAACTCAGTTTTACCCACACCTGTTGGTCCGAGGAAAATAAAGGTACCGATAGGTTTTTTGGGGTCTTTCAGTCCGATTCTGTTGCGTTGAATTGCTTTTACCACTTTTACAATGGCTTCATCCTGTCCAATAACCGCTCCATTAAGGTCTTCCGACATTCTGCGAAGTTTTTCCGTTTCTGCCTGAACCATTCTTTTAACAGGAATGCCCGTCATCATGGAAACCACTTCGGCAATATCTTCTTCTTCAATAGGGAAACGCTTGTGTTTGCTCTCCTCTTCCCAAGCTAATTTAGCTTGTTCTAGTTCTTCCTGTAACCTTTTTTCCGTATCTCTCAAAGAAGCCGCCTCTTCAAACTTCTGGCTTTTCACCACTTTGCCCTTCTCAAGCTTGATGTCTTCTATTTTCTTTTCAAGCTCTAATATATTTTCAGGTACATTGATGTTTTTGATGTGTTTTCTTGCTCCCACTTCGTCCATTACATCAATAGCTTTGTCTGGAAGCAATTTGTCTGTCATGTACCTGTCACTCATTTTTACACAAGCTTCAATTGCTTCGTGGCTGTAAGTAACATTGTGGTAATCTTCGTATTTGTTTTTGATGTTGTTAAGAATTTCAATGGCTTCTTCTACAGACGGCTGCTCTATAATCACCTTTTGAAACCTTCTGTCTAAGGCACCATCCTTTTCAATGTGCATTCTGTACTCATCAAGTGTTGAAGCCCCAATGCATTGCAACTCACCCCTTGCCAATGCAGGTTTGAAAATGTTTGATGCATCAAGAGAACCGCTTGCGCCACCTGCTCCAACAATGGTATGAATTTCGTCAATGAAAAGAATAACATCTCTGTTTTTCTCCAGCTCGTTCATGATGGCTTTCATGCGTTCTTCAAACTGACCGCGGTATTTTGTACCTGCCACTAAAGCAGCCAAATCAAGACTCACTACTCTCTTGTCGAACAATACTCTTGAAACCTTTCTTTGGATGATTCTTAAAGCCAAACCTTCCACTATGGCAGTTTTACCCACACCGGGCTCACCAATTAAAATGGGATTGTTCTTTTTTCTTCTGGATAATATTTGAGAAACCCTTTCAATCTCATTCTCTCTTCCTACAATCGGATCTAAAGAGCCATTTTCTGCCAATCGGGTAATGTCCCTGCCAAAATTGTCTAGAACAGGCGTTTTGGATTTCATTTGTCCCGGACCTGAAGGTTTGGAAGATTTAGGCTGCTGACCATATTGTTTTCTTTCCTCATCAAAATCATCATCATCATTAAATTCTGCCTGTGGCGAACTGCTTGATACAAAGCCAAGCTCTGTTTTAAACGTATCGTAATCTACCAAAAGCTGGTTGAGCAATTGAGTAGCTATGTTCTCTTTGTTCTTAAGAATAGACAACATGAGATGTTCTGTTTCAACAGTACTGCTCTTGAGTGATTTGGCTTCAAGGACGGTGATTCTGATTACCTTTTCAGCCTGTTTGGTTAATGGCAATGAATTGGAATTGATGATGTTCTTCCCTGATTTGTCTTTCACAGCAATTTCAATGCTCTTTCTTAATTCATACAAATCAATGTTCATTGATTTAAGAATTTTGATTGCTGTATTTTCACCATCTCTGATAAGTCCTAATACAAGATGCTCAGTGCCGATGAACTCGTTTCCGAGTCTTAAGGCCTCCTCTCTGCTGTAGGAAATTATTTCCTTTACTTGTGTTGAAAAATGGTTATCCATGATGTGTATTTTATGATTACAATAATAATGATAATTTGCTACGTTTTGTAACTGAAAGTCATAAATGTTGATATGTTGAAAAGTTAAATTGCGAAATACTGTTTTTTAAAAAGCTTACTGTTTACTTTTGTTGAACATTTTCTTTCATTCCTTTTCTCAAATAAAACATTACATGAACAACGTCAAATCTGATACCAAAGAGAAGTTTACAGTTGTTAAACCTTTGTTCAATAGTTTTTCTGCTAATTTGTCAGAAGAATTGTCTGCTTATTTGAAAACATTTCTAAACCTTGAAATGTCCAACGTGATTTTGAAGCTTAGCGAAATCTGTGAAATGACCGAAAAAGATGCTGAAAAGCTCATTGAGGTTCAAAATCAATTTTACGAAAACCAATCCTCTTTTATTATTTGTGAGGTGCCGGGTTCTTTTATCCCTTTTTTCAAGGAAAGCATGAACCTTACTCCTACAGAAAGTGAAGCCTGGGACATTGTACAAATGGAAGAGATAGAAAGGGAGTTGCTCAATAATTTTTAACGATCTTTAATTTAAACCCTGAAGCTTTGTTTTCGCTAACCATTCTTGGCTGCAATTCCGCCATTCCTTCGCATGGCAGAAATCCTACTGCTCAAGTATTGCAAACAACCGACAACTGCTTTTTAATTGATTGCGGAGAGGGCACCCAATTGCAACTCTCCAGGTTCAAAATCAAAAAAAGTAAAATCAACCATATCTTCATTTCTCATTTGCATGGCGATCATTATTTTGGTTTGATCGGTCTGCTTTCAAGCATGAGTCTGCTCAGCCGCACTAGTGACCTGCATTTGTTTGGGCCTGCAAAATTAATAGACATCATAAACATGCAGTTTGCAGTCGCAGATGTGGTTTTAAATTATCCCCTACATTTTCATGCGCTCAATGATGAAGGCGAAATAGCCAATACGGGAAAAATATCTGTTGAATGTTTTAAAGTTTCTCATCGAATTGACTGCTGGGGATTTCTTTTTCGTGAAATTAAACATCCAAGAGGTGTATTGCCCGAAGAAGCCAAAAGATTCGACATTCCTGCAGCTTACTTTTTAGAATTGCAAAAAGGAAAAGATTACATCAACAAAAAAGGAACCATCATCAGCAACGAATCTGTAACACAAGCTGCTAAAAAAGGAAAATCTTATGCTTATTGTGCTGACACAATATACCTTGAAAGTCTGGCAGAAAAAGTAAAAGGCGTTGATCTCCTGTACCATGAAACCACCTACCTGAAAAACCAGGAAGAGAAAGCACTTTCAAGATACCACAGCACAACCACACAAGCCGCTAACATTGCTAAATTGGCAAATGCAGGACGATTAATCATCGGACACTTTTCTTCCAAATACGATGATGTCGCGCCTTTTCTGAACGAGGCAATGGAAGTTTTCGAAAATACGGTTTTAGCGGAAGAAGGAACCTGCTACTTTTTATAATTGATAACGTATTGATTAATCCTTTGTTGAAGCGAATCAGTAACATTTACCAGAGGAAGCCTCA
>CANHMN010000041.1 GCA_947461645.1 Chitinophagaceae bacterium
CAATTCAATAATATCTTCTGTAAACACCTGATAGGGTTGAAATTGTGGATTGTCGCTTTCTAAGGTTATTTTGTTTTTGCTTCTGTTGTTTTTTTGAATGCGTTTGTAAACAATACCTTCATTTTTACTAACAACAATATATGCCTGTCCATTTTTGGCATCCTCAAGCGATTCAATTTTTTCACCTACAATAATGCTGCCACTAGGCGTAGGCAACATACTGTCACCAATGATTTCAAAGGCTCGGTAGTTCCCTCCTGAGAGCATAGGAAGGGTAAACGTATTCAACTCATCAATGAATTCACTGTCTGCATAACCTGCTAAATAGCCTGCAGCAGCTTTAATGGGAACAAAGTGAATGATATTTCTGTCTGCCGAAAGCATTTTCTGCATTCTTCTTTTTTGAAGATAACCTCCGGTTTGTACAGAAACAGAAAGATCTTTTAACAGCAACTCATCCAAAGAGAGTTTAAACATATTGGCAACCACTTCCAATACTTCAATCCTTGGGTCGGCTCTCTCCTCCTCGTAAGCACCAATGAGTGAGCGTTTGATGTTTAATTTTTGAGCAAACTCCTCTTGGGTCCAACCACGTAATTTTCTTAAATACTTCAGGTTTAATCCGGCTTTTGACATATTAAACTAATTTAATTAGCTCAAATATACTAACTTTTTTAGTTTTACAAAATATTTTAGCAATTATTTTTAGAATGTTATTCTACAATTCGTGATTGATTGCATCTGTATGCAGTTTTATTGTTGGGCATTTACAAGTACATTTGTAAAAAAATTAATTATGGCTACACTGATTTTTCACAACCTGACCAGATGGATGGTGCTGGTATTTGGAATTTGGGCTGTTGTAAATGCTATTACTGGCTTGACATCAAAAAGAACATTTTCAAAAACAGATAAATTAAGCGGCTTGTTGTTTATGGTATTTTGTGACATACAATTGTTGCTTGGTTTGGTTTTGATTTTTACCAATGGCTGGTTATCCAAAATTCAAAACGGAATGGGTGCACTAATGAAAAACCCAACAGACCGTTTTTTTGTTGTTGAGCATGGCTTTATGATGATTCTTGCTTGGATATTGGTTCACGTAGGATATACTGCTGTTAAAAAAGCCCCTGCAGAAAAAAAACATAAGAAAATGCTGGTATTCTTTGGCATTGCATTGTTACTTATTTTCATCTCCATACCTTTTGCCTACAAAGGAAATGATATAGCTCGTCCGCTGTTCCGCTGGTTCAATTAATACTTATGAAAAAAAAGAACAAAGATTTACCTGTAATATTGATCACTAATGATGACGATATCACTTCAAAGGGTATCCGAAGTTTGGTGGAAGCAGTGAAAGATTTAGGTAAAGTAATTGTAGTAGCTCCCGACAAGCCTCAAAGCGGCATGGGACATGCCATTACAATCGGCTCGCCCCTTAGAATGAACAAGGTAAATCTATTTGGAGAGATAGAGGCATGGCAAACATCAGGTACACCGGTAGATTGTGTAAAACTCGCTGTAGATAAAATCCTGCACAGAAAGCCTGACATCTGCTTGAGCGGAATCAACCATGGCGCCAATCATTCCATAAACGTCATTTACAGCGGTACTATGTCTGCAGCCATGGAAGCAGCCATAGAAGGCATCCCAAGTATAGGATTTTCCTTGATGGATTATAAGTATGATGCTGATTTTGAAGCTTCAAAAGGCATTGTAAGAAAAATGGTACAATACGTTTTGGGTTTGAAGAATCCTGATAAACATTTATTGTTGAATGTAAACATACCTGCCGTAGCAGCAAATAAAATAAAAGGCATAAAAGTTTGCAAGCAGGCTTATGCCAAATACGATGAAGAATTTCACGAACGTATCGACCCGCAGGGGAAAAAATATTACTGGCTAACAGGAGAATTTAAAAACTACGATAAGGCAAAGGATACGGATGTATGGGCTTTAAAACACAACTACGTAAGTGTGGTTCCAGTGCAATTCGATCTTACCAACTACACTTTAAAAAAACAATTGGAAAAGCAGCTTTTTTGAAATGATACTATCCAAAGACAACACTAAACTGGGACTGCTATTGGGAACAATAGCCCCATTGCTCGGACTACTGGCTTTCAAATGGTATAACTTTGGAATCTATAGCTACAAAGTATTTTTTGTTGAGTTGTTTAATCCATTATACAATTACAAAATTTTAACCGCTAGTTTAAGCATCTCGCTTTTGGCCAATGCGCTAATTTTCACATTGTACATCAACGCAGGCAAAGACAAAACAGCTAAAGGGATTTTCATTACAACCTGTATTTACGGATTGGTCATTTTATTGATCAAAACATTCGCTTAAAACCTTTCAACATCAATAATTAAGGCTTATTGATTTTTCAAAAATCAATTAACAAACCCTTTAAAATTTATTGGCTATTGGTTAACAATTACCGGTAGATAAAGTCATTAAGTTTGTGATGAAATCGTAATCATAAAGATTTTCTCATAAGCAGTTAGTTTTGGTAACCGAGGCCCTTATTCTTAAGGGCCTCTTTCTTTTACTGCATTTCTATAGAAGGTTCTAGATGAGGGGTTATATTATTATCCTTCCATTTGAAAAAGGCCATCTACAAAGTCTACTTTATCAAACACCAGCAAGTCTGTGGCCTTCTCTCCTACTCCGATAAATTTTACAGGAATATTGAATTGATCTGCAATAGCCAACACTACCCCACCTTTGGCTGTGCCATCAAGCTTTGTAATTGCCATTGCAGTAACTTCTGTGGCGGCGGTAAAATGCTTGGCCTGCTCCAATGCATTTTGACCGGTACTTCCGTCAAGCACGAGAAGGACTTCATGTGGTGCATCAGGAATTACTTTTTGAATCACTCTTTTTATTTTGGACAACTCGTCCATCAGGTGAGACTTGTTGTGCAATCGTCCTGCTGTATCTATTAGTATGACATCTACGTTTTTTGAAACTCCGCTTACCACTGTATCATAAGCAACCGATGCCGGATCGCTTCCCATTTCTTTTTTGACAATAGGTACGTTTGTTCGATCGCTCCAAATCGTTAACTGATCAACAGCAGCTGCCCTAAAAGTATCCGCAGCACCAAGCAATACCGACTTGCCTGCCAAGGTAAAATTATGGGCTAGTTTACCGATGGTGGTGGTTTTGCCTACTCCATTCACGCCCACAACAAGGATAATATGTGGTTTATGTGTTGAGGGCAGCTCATAATTTTTATAGGAAGTATCTTGAGGGGCATCAACAAGTAGGTTTTGAATTTCCGCCTTGATAATGTTATTTAACTCTCCTGCATTCAGGTATTTGTCTTTGGCAATTCTCTTTTCGAGGGCCTCTATTATCTTTACAGTAGTAGCAATACCAACATCAGCACTAACGAGCGCGTTTTCCACCTGATCTAATACTTCCTCATCAATGGTTGATTTACCTACAATGGCTTTGGCAATTTTACTGAAAAAACCTTCGCGGGTTTTCTGCAAACCCTGGTCGAGGGTTTCCTGCTGTTGTTTTTTTCCGAAGAGTTTATCAAACAATCCCATGTTTATGAATATTAAGTTACCGATTGTAAATATTGGGAATTGACCTAAAACAAATAAAGCCGTTCATGACAGAACAGCTTTATCCAATTTATGCATTTCCTTAATTAGCTTAAATGATCTTTGATTTTGTCTTTATGTACCATAGCTTCTTTGAAGGTATAGGCACCTGACTTTGGGCTGCGAATAGTACGAATAACTTTAGTCCAGTTTTTCGCCTCTGCTGCTGCTTTTTGATCTTTGGTCTTGATCGCGGTTTTAGCTGCTTTTGCCATGTTTTATTTTTTTATTTTCCACAAATCTTGTTTCTGTGAAATAGTAGATTCGAGGTAAAGATGAATTATTTGATTTCTTTGTGAACAGTAACTTTCTTCAGAATAGGATTGTACTTTTTCAATTCCATTCTTTCAGGAGTGTTCTTTTTGTTTTTGGTAGTGATGTAACGGCTTGTACCTGCCTGACCGCTGGTCTTATGCTCAGTACATTCCAAAATCACTTGAACCCTGTTTCCTTTCTTTGCCATTGTTGATCTTTTTGATACGCTTTATTAAATTTTTTCACCGGCAGCGCGCAATTGCTTAACAACGCTGTACAAACCATTTTTGTTAATGGTTCTGATGGCTTCTGATGAAACCTTTATCGTAACCCATTTGTCTTCCTCTGCAAGGAAGTAACGCTTGGTTTGCAAATTAGGCAGAAACCTGCGCTTGGTTTTGATATTGGAGTGAGAAACCTTGTTTCCTGTGATGGGTTTCTTACCCGTTAACTGACATACTCTAGCCATGATGCTGAATTTTGGACGGCAAAGGTAAGGATAAAAGATTTAATTTCTAATTGTTTACCTCAAAAACTTTTTAAGTTTGGCGCAATTTCTGGAATTTTGACAAAAAAAATATGCCGAATCACCACCAAATAAGCGTAAAACACCAACAAAATCATGCCTTTGATGCTCAAATCGATCAATACCAGGTTCCAATGGACTCCACCGATGAGCACTCTTCAAATTATGGGGCAAGTCCCAAAAAAATGATGCTAGCCGCACTGGCAGGATGTACGGGGATTGATGTGGTTTACATTCTCAACAAAATGAAGGTTAATTTTTCCCAATTCTCCATAGATGTTGATGCTCAACTTACTGAAGAACATCCGGTAATTTATGACAATGTATCCATTGTATATCACATCAGAGTTGAGGAGGCAGATAAGGCCAAGATGGAGAAGGCCGTTATGCTTTCCAAAGAAAAATACTGTGGTGTTAGTGCCATGTTCAGTCATTTTTCAAAGGTCGAATTCAAGATTGTTTTCCTTTGATTTTTGAGTGACGAATTACCCTATACATCTGTATGGTAACTGCAGCAAGAATCAACAAAATGCCGTAATAAAATTGCGGATGAAAGGACTTCCCTTCCCCCAAAATAAGGAAGGCTAAAATAATTCCGTAAAGCGGCTCAAGGTTGTATGTTAGGTTGGAAGTAAAAGCAGAGATTTTTTTAAGTGCACTCAACTGCAATTGAAAGGCCCAAACAGTACAAAAAACACAAAGCACCAAAAGCCACACCAAATCAGTTGGTTTGGGAAGAACATAATCAGGCGCTCCGAACGAATAAAAATAAAACGGCAAAAGAAAGGTCAAAAAAACAATACCACCCACAAATTCATAAAAGGTAAGTACTTGTGGGGTAAATTTTTGTAAAAGCTTCTTGTTGTAGATGGGGAAAATAGCACTTCCGATTGCTGCAAACATTCCAAAAATAATTCCAACCTTGTATTGTGGATGAAAATCAAAGATGATGTAAATACCAAGCAAGGACAATAATCCCAATATCATTTCTACCCATACAAATCGCTTACCTGTGATTATGGGCTCGAACAAGGAGGAGAAAAAACCAGCTGCAGAAATACAAACCACTGCTACAGAAGCATTCGCGTATTTGATGCTTCCATAAAAAGCAACCCAATGAGAGGCCAGTATCATACTCACGCCAAAAATTTGAAAAAAATCTGTCCGTGAAATACGCTTAAATTCTTTCCTGTAAAACGCAATAAATCCTAAAAGAACAATTGAAAACAACAATCGGTACCAAACCAACAAACCCTCATTCAACTGAATGAGTTTACCCAATATGGCCGTAAATCCTGCTAGGAAAACGGCAGTATGTAATTGTGCGAATGCTTTTTTCATTTTAATTTTTTTTTCTTCATTTTTCACCAAACCAACTGGTGGCTTTGCTTGATCACTCCCATCACAAATACACTTTGAATGTTTCCCATGTTTTCGATCTGACTTAATTTATTTACATGAAAGTCGTAGTATTTATCCATATTCTCCGCCACCACTTTCAGCATAAAATCGAAGGAACCGCTGATGTTGTAACACTCCACCACTTCATTCAGCTCGTTAATGGCTTTAATGAATTTTGTGCCTGCGTTTTTACTATGCTCCTTGAGGGAAACATAACAAATCACCATTAAGCCTTTCTTTACTTTGGTATGATCAAGCAATGCAGCATATTGTCTAATGACTCCCGATTGTTCGAGCCATTTTATCCTTTCAAAAACCGGCGTTGTACTTAAGTGCACCTTTTCTGCGATTTCCTTTACCGTTGCCCTCGCATTTTGCTGTAATATTTTTAAAATTTGTAAATCTGTCTTGTCAAGGGAAAGCGTTCCTTCAGCTGATTTTTCTATTTTTTCTGATTTTTTCATATTCAATAGCTTATTTATTCTACAATTATACCCTATTTTATCCTATTTTTCTATTTATTTTATTTTTTTTAGAATAACAAGGAATGGATTGTACTTTTACACCCTAAAATATTTATATGTCAACATCTACTTTAAGTTCTATCGATTTTTCACTAAAACACAAAGTGAAAGACATGAGCCTCGCAGAATGGGGCCGTAAGGAAATCAGACTTGCCGAAGCAGAAATGCCGGGATTAATGAGTCTTCGTAAAGAGTATGGCGCAAGTAAGCCGCTAAAAGGTGCAAGAATCGCAGGATGTCTTCACATGACCATACAAACAGCGGTATTGATTGAAACACTTGTAGAATTGGGTGCTGAAGTAAAATGGAGCAGCTGCAACATCTTCTCTACTCAAGACCAAGCCGCTGCCGCTATCGCTGCTGCTGGAATTGGTGTTTACGCTTGGAAGGGACAAACTTTGGAAGAAGCCGACTGGTGCATCGAACAAACTCTTTTCTTCGGAAGCGCGGACAAGCCTCTTAACATGATTCTTGATGATGGTGGTGATTTGACCAACATCGTATTTGACAAATATCCAGAGTTGATTCCGCACATCAAAGGATTGAGCGAGGAGACTACTACAGGTGTTCACCGTTTATACGAAAGAATGGCAAAAGGCACTTTGCCTATCCCAGCTATCAACGTAAACGATTCTGTAACCAAGTCTAAATTCGACAACAAATACGGTTGTCAGGAGTCGTTGGTTGATGCGATCCGCAGAGCTACTGACGTAATGATGGCAGGTAAGGTTGCAGTTGTTGGTGGTTATGGTGATGTTGGTAAAGGTTCTGCATTGAGCTTGCGTGGTGCTGGTGCGCGTGTAATCGTTACCGAGATAGATCCAATCTGCGCCCTTCAGGCAGCTATGGATGGCTTTGAAGTTAAGAAAATGGTCGATGCCGTTAAAGAAGCTGATATCATTGTAACTGCAAGTGGTTGCAGAGATTTGATTACAGAACAACACTTCAGATCAATGAAAGACAAAGCTATCGTTTGTAACATTGGTCACTTCGATATCGAAATTGATATGGCATGGTTGAACGGTAATTATGGCGACTCTAAAAACACCATCAAGCCACAGGTTGACTTGTACACCATCGAAGGCAAAGACGTTATTGTTCTTGCTGAAGGTCGTTTGGTTAATTTGGGTTGTGCTACAGGACATCCATCCTTTGTTATGAGCAATTCCTTCACCAACCAAACACTTGCTCAGATTGAACTTTGGACCAACACAGACAAATACGAAAACAAAGTTTATGTTCTTCCAAAGCATCTTGATGAGAAAGTAGCAAGATTACATTTGGCCAAAATTGGTGTGGAACTTGATGTACTTACCAATGGTCAGGCTGAATACCTTGGCATTCCTAAAGAAGGACCATTCAAATCTGAAATGTACCGCTATTAATAGCTATTACAATTTAATCAAAAGAAGCTGCAGCATAAATTGTTGCAGCTTCTTTGTTATAGGCATTACCCTTTAATGTCACTTAATTATAGCTGTTTCACAAAAAATCAAAAAGTGATTGGAGTGTATTTCACACAAAAGATTTTTCAAACTATCTTTGAAAAGTGTTTATTAATATACATACGCATCGATCCTCAGCAGGCAAATCCTGGTCATTATTGAATCTGTATCAAGATTTCAACAAAACCTCTTCCCTGCTCCACTACTCCATGGGCATTCACCCTAGATTTATCAACGAAGAAAATTTGGAAAGCGATTGGAATGCATTGCAATTCTATAGTCGACAACCAAACGTGTTGGCCATTGGCGAATGTGGCCTTGACAGGCTATGCGACATTTCGTTTCCCCTACAGGAAAAGGTGTTTGTAAAACAAATCAGGTGGGCTAATGAGATAGCCAAACCACTCATCATACATTGCGTAAGGGCCTTCCCTGAAACCCTTCGTATATTAAAATCCTGCAGCAATGGAATGCCTGTTGTTTTTCATGGATTCAACAACAACAAAGAAACAGCAGATCAACTTTTAAGGGAGGGTTATTATCTTTCTTTTGGAAAATCACTGCTTCAACCGAATATGGAAACCCTATTCAATCATATCCCCTTAAACAGGATTTTTTTGGAGAATGACGACAGTGATATAGCTATTTCAAGCATTTATGAACAAGCAGCACGCATCAAACAAATGTCTGTTGAAACAATGGCGAAAGAAATGAAAAAAAATTTATTCACTGTCTTTAATGTTAGCATAACATGATGCAAGATATTTCCTGGCTGGGCAGAACAACCCTTCTTATTGGTGAAGAAAAAGTAAAGTCACTCACACAAAAACATGTTATGGTTGTGGGGATGGGCGGTGTTGGTTCTTTTGCTGCAGAATTCATCTGCAGAAGCGGTATCGGAAAAATGACCATCATAGATGGCGATGTTGTTGACCCCACCAATAGAAACCGCCAACTGCCTGCATTGTATACCAATCATGGACAATCGAAAGCAGATATTATGGCTGAGCGACTACAAAGCATCAATCCTGAACTTGAACTACATGTGATTCGAGAATTCATCAATCCTGAAATGGTAGAAAAATTGTTTGAGGACAAGCCTGATTATATCGTAGATGCAATTGACAGCATCACTCCTAAAATTACTTTTTTAAGCACTGCCTTTCAACATAAGATTCCTATCGTCAGCAGCATGGGAGCAGGCGCCAAACTTGATCCTACACAAATCAAGGTGGTTGATATTTCAAAAACTTTCATTTGCCCATTCGCTCAACAAATCAGGAAAAACCTTAAAAAACACAACATCTACAAAGGAATCAAAGCCGTTTTTTCGCCCGAACTTCCCATCAAAGAAAGCTTGATGCTAACCGATGGCAAAAACTATAAAAAATCTGCTTACGGAACCATCTCCTATTTGCCAGCCACTTTTGGAGCCGTAGCTGCATCTGTTGTAATCAGAGATTTAATCAATCAAACAAAGTAAATTTGACTTTTGCAACAATGACAAAACTATCCGTAAACATCAATAAACTTGCCACCATCCGAAATGCACGTGGCGGGAACAATCCTGATTTGATTTCTTCAGCGCTTAATATTGAACGTTATGGCGCAGATGGTATCACCGTTCATCCCAGACCAGATGAAAGACATATCAGGTATGCCGATGTTTATGAATTGAAAAAAGTATTGACCACTGAATTCAATATTGAAGGCAATCCTGCAGAACAGAAATTCATTGAGCTTGTTTTAAATACCCAACCCACACAAGTAACATTAGTGCCAGATGAAGCGGGTCAACTAACCAGCAACCACGGCTGGAACACTATTAAAAACAGGGATTTTCTTACAGAAACCATTTCACTTTTTCAATCACATGGAATTAGGGTATCTATTTTTGTAGACCCCATTCCTGAAATGATTGCAGGAGCAAAAGCAACCGGCACAAATCGCATTGAACTTTACACCGAATCCTATGCTGTTGCTTACAATTCGGGAAAGAAGGAAGAAGGAATTTCGCCTTTTATCCTAGCTGCAAATAAAGCTGCTGAATTAGAATTGGAGATTAATGCAGGCCATGACCTAGACCTTCACAACCTTTCCTACTTTGCAAAAAATATTCCGGGTTTGAAAGAAGTTTCCATTGGACATGCCCTTGTATGCGATGCGATTGTTTATGGAATGGAAAATACAGTAAGCATGTATAAAAGGCAGCTTACTTTTTGATAAAAGACATTAGGTGCTATTTGCCTAGGATGCTTTCCAACTTTTGCTCCAAATCAGCTCCTCTTAAATTTTTTCCGATAACAACTCCATTTGGATCAATCAGGAAGTTCTGAGGAATGCTTTGAATGCCGAACATTTGTGACACTGCATTTGACCATCCTTTCAAGTCACTAACTTGTTGCCAAACCAAACCGTCTTTTTTAATGGCATCTACCCACGGACCTTTTGTTTTATCCAATGAAACACCTAAAACAGTAAAGTTTTTTTCTTTGTACTTGTTGTAAGCAGCCACCAC